>VSNQ01000049.1 GCA_009774395.1 Lachnospiraceae bacterium | reverse complement strand
AACAGTGGAAGAATCAGAGAACGAGCAAGCCGCTGAACCAGTACAGCCCACTCCAATGAAAACAGTGGAAGAATCAAAGAACGAGCAAGCCGCTGAACCAGTACAGCCCACTCCAATGAAAACAGTGGAAGAATCAGAGAATGAGCAATCTGCCGAACCAATACAGTCAGCTTCAATTAATACAGTAGAAGAATCAATAAAATCGGATGCAGCACAAATACAAGAGCGGGCAATACAGAATGCAGCAGATTTGCAAAAGGCAATAAGAGAGTTTGAAAATGAGCCAACACCAGAAATGCCTACAGAGGAAAACGTTGCAAAATTGCAGGAAGAAGCTGCAAATATGGAATATGCGCAAGCGATAGAGAGAGAAAAGGAAGCCGCAACACCAGAGAATGAACAAGCAGCGGAAGATATAGTAGAAGAAAAAACTGTGGAGGTACAAGAGGAAGCTGCCAATGTAAAACAAGCGAAAGAACCAGAAATGATCATAGAAGAAAAAACAGTTGAATCTGCAGTGCTGCAACAATCTCAAACCACAGAATTAATGGCGGAAATAAAAGAATCAATTGCATCTGCTGTAGCGGAAAGTCAACCAATAGAACGAACGAAACCACAGCCGATTTCTGCAGCAACACAAAATATAACTGTAACGCAGAAGGCTTCTGTAATACCGGATTTTCCGGCGAAATTAAAACAAACTACAAATCAATTGGAGAAAACAGAAAATATGGATATGATGCAAAGAGAAGAAGTAACAGTAACAACAGATAAAATACAGGAATTACTTGACTGTGACAAAAATAGATGCCGCTTAGAGCCCTATGACAAAGATATTTTATATGATATAATTCGAGGACACTGGGAGTTATATGATAGTGGTGCTACAGAAGAAGCGAGAAAGAATATCAAAAGTGAATCAGAAGAAGGTGCTAAGGAGTTCATTGCAAGAAATCCCAAATTAGATGTAAAGCAAGGTGTAGTTGGAATTGACTTCGGTACGAAAAGTACTGTTGTGGTACGTCAAGACGCTACGAACCGCATTGTGCCGATTCGGATTGGTACAGGCAATTTAAGCAGTGAAGTAAAAGAGGAAGACTTTGAAAATCCTTCCATTATTGAGTTTACCAATGTTAAGAAATTTTTAGAGGATTATCAACAAGAAGTGGGAAGACCACATACTTCATGCAATGATATTTTTGTTTCCTATGACGCATATGAAGATTTCCGTAATTGTAAACCAGATGATTTTTATGCCTATTTTAATGAGTTAAAGCAATGGGCAAACCATGAAAAAGGTAATGTGATAATTAAAGATAAGCAGAAAAAAGAATACTATTTAGGCGAAAATATGGGTGAAACAGACGATATTGTCAATCCTGTTGAATTGTATGCTTATTATATTGGTCTACATATTAACAATATGCGCAACGGCATTTACTTAAAATATTTAATGACATTTCCTGTGGGATATGCGAAAGAAGTACGAGATTTTATCGCTGAGAGTTTTTATAAAGGAATCAAAAAATCTCTGCCAACCAGCATTATCAATGACGAGGAATGCATGGCGCAGTTTAAGGTGGAACTGGGAATCAGTGAGCCTGCTGCATATGCTGTGACGGCCTTGGAGCAAAACCATTTAGAACCGAAAGATGAAACAGAACAGTTAATGTATGGGATTTTTGATTTCGGCGGTGGTACTACAGATTTTGATTTTGGTATTTGCAGAGGTGCAACCGACGAGGAATATGATAAAGATGCATATGACTATGTTTTAGAATGCTTTGGCGCAGATTCCGATGTAACACTTGGCGGTGAGAATATTTTGGAATTAATGGCGTATCAAGTATATCAAAAAAATATAGATGTATTTCGCGAGAAGAAAATTACGTTTACGTTACCCCTTGGCGAAAGCAGTTTTGCAGGAAGTGAAACATTGCTGATCGATTCGCAGATTGCAAAGCGAAATATGGCAATTTTAAAAGAAGAACTTCGTCCTTTGTGGCACCAAGAACAAGGTTGGAGAAAGAAATACGAATTAGAGAATGAAGTTCCTAATGAAGCAGATAAAGAGGGCGTAGTAGTTTCCCTTTACAATATGGATGGAGAGCCGGTTCCTCAATGTATGTTAGAATTTTCTACACAGGAAATGGTAGAGATGATTAAAAACCGGATACAAAAGGGAATTGACAGCTTTTTCCAATGCTTAATTAAGATCTTCTTATATAAAAGGGAAGACACTGTGGAGGAAGAACCAACGATTTATATTTTCCTCTCTGGTAATTCCAGCAAATCTATTTTTGTAAAAGAATTATTCAAGAAGAAGATTGAGGAGTATTACAGCAAAGCCAGAAAAGCCGGAGATGAAATGGGGAATGCACATTTTGAATTGTATGAGCCATTAGTCGGCACACAAGATGGCAGCGGGTACTATGTTCCCAATGCAAAGACAGGTGTTGCATATGGATTATTAAAGAGCAGGGAAGGCAGCTCGATTAAAATTGTGAAGAATTATGAAACAGATGCGCAGCAGCAGTCCCGTTTCCGCTATTATCTGGGCAGAGATCGCAGGCATTATTTTGACTGCAAATTCTCGCCTGCGGAAATCAGCTATAAAAAATGGGTATCATTTCAAGGAGCATCAAGAGAAGTGGTTCGCATTTATTATACTGATAATCCTGTAGCAGATTCTAAATTAGAACAGCTTTCTATTGAAAATGTTCCATATAAAGAAATTACAATTAATCCTATGGAGAACGCATATCTTTTTATTCGGACGGTAGAGCCTAATTTAATTGAGTATGCGGTTGCGAAAGAAGAAGACGATATTACAGACAGTGAGATAAAGAATTGTTATTTTATTTAAGTTTTTGATTTATACTGCTTAACAATTAAAATTTTCGATTAACCTGACTACATAACGCCAACCATATACGTTTAACCAATACAGTACGGTAAATTTTGGCGTTATGTAGTATACAATTTTTGATAAGCATTCTTGCTAATGTATTTTAGTTAGAAACAGTTGGGTATTGTGTTAGGAAAAGGCAGCCACTTCGCGAACTTTCATTCGCTTTTGTGGCTGCCTTCTGTATACCCTGCTTGTATGTTTTCTTTGGAATCAGATACGCATAAACGATTCGATTTATCATTCTGTACAGTATATTATCCGATTCTGTAAAATTGATGAGTTATTTATCGACAGTTCCTTACTGCAATAAAAACGGGAATTACATCAAGAGGAGCATTACATACAATTGTTTGCGCACCATCATAAACAGTATTGTCATCCAGATTTTTCCATTGTCCGGCAGGAAGGTAAACATTACGTTTGGTTTCACCGGCATGTAAAATGGGTGCAACTAAGTAATCAGAACCAAACATATATTGATCGCTTAATTCCCAGCATTTTGCATCATTGGGAAACTCATAAAACATAGTACGCATAATTGGTGCGCCTGTGGTGCTTGCTTCTTTCATTAAGGTTTCGATATAGGGCTTTAATGTTTGTCTTCTTTCTAAATGTTTTTTCATAATGGTAAATGCTTCCTCGCCGTAACTCCATAATTCGTTGGGATGTCCCGTGTATAGGCTTCCACCGCCATATTCTTTGTCGGAAAGCGGTGGAATATCATGTGGGCCGCGGTCACCATGCATTCTTAGAATCGGACTGAATACTGCAAATTCAAACCAACGCAGCAGTAATTCTCTAAATTCTGGTGCAGCAACATCATCGGTCATAAAACCGCCAATATCGGTAGTCCACCAAGGAATACCCGCAAGACCTATATTAAGTCCGGCGCTTAACTGATCTTGCAGTGATTCGAAGGTGCTTGGAATATCGCCTGACCAAATAAGGGAAGCGTATTTCTGGCTTCCAGCCCATCCGCTGCGGATTAGATGTATCATTTCCTTTTGGCGTCCAAGTGCGGTTATGCCATCACAAAATGTTTTGGCATAAAGTTGTGGATAGATATTGCTGACTTCCAGCGCACAGCCAAGTGCATAGCGATAGTTATCATAATCATAAACGGCATAATCTGGTTCTGCATTATCCAACCAAAACATATCAATTCCGTAATCATAGTAGTTTTTCTTGCATTTTTCCCATAAAAATTTCCTTGCTTCTGGATTTGTAACATCAATTTCCAGACAATCTCCTTGAAAATCATATGTTTGAATGCAGCCGCGTTCTGTGCGGATTAACAGACCCTTTTCAAATAGTTCCTCAAAGTTTTTGCTTTTTTTGTCGACGGATGGCCATACAGAAACCATAACTTTAGTACCCATTGCATGTAGTTCATCGCACATTGCTTTGGGATCGGGCCAATATTCTGGATCGAAGCACCAGTCGCCTTGGCGTGTCCAGTGAAAGAAATCAATCACAATAACATCTAACGCAATACCAAGTTCACGATATTTACGTGCAACAGAAAGCACTTCCTCTTGAGTGCGGTAACGCAGTTTGCATTGCCAAAGTCCTAATAGTCCATCTGGCATAGCAGGTGCACGACCTGTTACGGCAGTATATTGTTCTAGTATCTGACTTGGCGTGTCGCCAGCAGTAATCCAATAATCCATTTCTTTTGTAGCTGCAGCGTGCCACTCCGTATAATTTTTCCCGAAAGAAGCCTTGCCAATACCTGGATGATTCCATAGAAATCCATAACCAAGGCTGGAAACTGCAAATGGAATTGTAATTTGAGAGTTGCGCTGTGCCAGTTCCAAAACACACCCTTTTAAGTCAAGGTAAGGTTGTTGATACTGCCCCATACCAAACAATTTTTCTCCGTCATTGCTCTCAAAACGTACCGTAAGCGCATAATCACCGCCGATAATTGGCTTGTAATCTCTGCCGATAATTTTTAGGCAGCGGCTTTCAAGACTTTCTGTGCCATTATAATTGCGGTAATATTCGCGTAGAAACTGCTTGTCATCTTTATAAAAAGTAATAACGCCGGATCCGTTAACACGTGCGCTTATTCTGCCATTTTGAATAATTGCAGACTGGTTGCCGTCAATTGTAATCTCTGCTTTTTTTTCATCTTGTGGAAGCGGTTCGCTGAGTGCCCAATCACGTCCGGTAAATTTTGTATACTGTGTAGCACGGACACGCAAGGAATTTTGCCCCCAAGGCTCAATGCAAATTCGTTCCGTAAGGTGGCAGATTATTAATTTATTGTTTTCACTTGTAAAAATCATAGGAATACCTCCTTGTATATTTATTTTTGTAGTCTGTGTTTATTGAAACAGCCGCAAAAGTGATTATAATAAAACTATAATGATTTTTTTATAGAAATACTTGAACAAAATAGACAAATATTAACACAATTTTGATTAGTATATTATGGATGATAGTAAGGAGTAAAAAAATAATGAATGATAGTTTTTATTTGCTGCGGGAGCAGAATCCGCATGGAACAGTTTTGTTTCCTTTTATGATTCATCAATTAGAAACTGATGGCAGTCTGCGGGAGCGAGTGCCATGCCACTGGCATGAGGAGATAGAAATTTTAATGGTAACTAGAGGAAGTGCGCAAATAGCAGTAGATGAGAGAAGTTATCGGATAAAAGAGGGTGATATTATTTTTATAGGATCTAACAGCCTGCATTCGGTAAAGGAAGAACTAGGTGCGCCGTTTGATTTTTGGGCAATAGATTTTCAACAGGCATTTTTAAATAGTTTTGTTAATGATGTAGTCCAGCAACAGTATTTTGACAGTGTGAAAAATCATAAGGTGATATTTCGGGAATATCTTTCTCCGACAGAGCAATGGGAACGAAAGATACAAACACTTTTAAAGGAAATTCAGGGGGTATTTACGCAGAAAATTAAGGGATATGAATTGTTGATAAAAGCGAAATTATATGAAATCTGGTATTTGTATTATGCGCACGCAGAGCAGGAAAACAGGGAAGCTGTGGAACATTCATATGATAAAGTTGCGGTTGCAAAAGCAGTTATTGCATATATCCAAGAGCATTATAACAGCTCTATTTCTTTGGTGGAATTGTCAGGAGCATTTCATGTCAGTGAAGGGCATTTGTGCCGTTTGTTTAAGACGGTGACGAAAATGTCAGTGATAGAGTATATTAATTTTTACCGTATCAGCATAAGTGCAAAGCTTTTGGGGGAAACGCGGCGGGAAATCGGTGAAGTTGCAGGAATGGTGGGATTTAATAATATTAGTTATTTTAATAAAGTGTTCCGCAAATATATGCAGATAACTCCCTCGGAATTTCGGCATAATGCAGATAGCCGATAATGGGGCGGAAATTTGTTATAGTTTACAGGTTCATAGAAAGGGGAAAGATTATTTTTGCTTGTGTTTTTTTGTTGGCTGACATATACTATCAATAGACGAATGCACAAAGTGAAAGGAATATAAACTTTGGAGATGAATACGAAGAAAAACAGCATAGCCGGATACCAGCATATTACGCATACTTTTGGTCCTGTGTTTGATGCGGATTCGGAAATTTTAATATTGGGTTCTCTGCCTTCTGTGCAGTCAAGGGCGCAGCAGTTCTATTATGGACATCCGCAGAATCGGTTTTGGAAGGTGCTTGCGGCAGTTTATCAGAATCCAGTACCAGTAAGCATAGAGGAGAAAAAAGCATTTCTGCAAAAAAATCATGTGGCACTCTGGGATGTGATTGCTTCTTGTGATATTGTGGGATCGTCAGATAGTTCCATTAAAAATGTAAAAGAAAATGACATTAATATCATTTTAAAAAGCGCCGCGATCAAGGCGATATATTTAAACGGCGGAAAAGCATATGAATTATTTATAAAATATTGTAAAGGCACGCTTCAAAATATGGATTTGCTTGAGTCAGCAGAGCCAATGACCATGGCGTCAAAAAATATACCCCATTCCGTGCAGCAGCCAAGGATTGTAAAACTGCCCTCCACCAGTCCGGCAAATGCAGCATGGAGTTTGGAGCGGCTGATACATACATGGGGTGAAGAAATTTTAGTTGCAGGTACTGTGCAAGCGGGAAAATGGAATTGCTTGTGAGTTTAGAAAATAGGGAGAAGATATTATGAACGAAGATGAATTATTACAAAAAATAACAGAAGCAGTTGCCCAATGTGGTGAAATTATTATCAATGCGGACAGAACGCAGGCAGGAATTGACGAGAAGGCGGGTCATGCCAATTTTGTTACAGAATATGACAAAAGAGTGCAGAAAGAATTGGAAAAGAAACTGCTTGCAATTCTTCCGGAGGCGGTTTTTGTGGGCGAGGAGGAAGATATACACGCTTCTATTGAAAAAGGATATGCTTTTATTGTAGATCCAATCGACGGTACCACGAATTTTATTAAAGATTATCATATTAGCATGATATCGGTAGGGCTGACTTTGGATGGTGCACAGTATATGGGCATAGTTTACAATCCTTATTTAAAGGAAATGTTTACAGCAGTAAAGGGAAAAGGCGCATTTTTAAACGGAAAAGCGATACAAGTATCCAAAGAGCCGTTAAGCAACGGAGTAGTTTTATTTGGTACATCGCCATATTATAAAGAATTAAGCAAGCGTTCCTTTGCATTGGCATATCAGTATTTTGACAAAGCGCTGGATATTCGGCGCAGCGGTTCATCAGCATTTGACTTGTGCAGCGTTGCAGCAGGACGGGCAGAAGTATTTTTTGAATTAATGTTAAGCCCTTGGGATTATGCAGCAGGCTCTTTAATCGTGGAGGAAGCTGGCGGCAAAGTGACAACCGCAGAGGGGATGCCGATTACTTTACAGAAAGGATGCTCTGTGATTGCTTCCAATGCAGTTTGCTATGCGGAATGTGCAAAATATATGTCAGAGTGCAATGTATAGACCCAATTATGATTTGCCTGATAGGAATGAGAAAAGTGTGTAAAGATTTTCTAAGCTGCCAAAATACGCCAGCTAAGAAAATCTAAGTTACACACTGAAGAATGCCAAGTGCAGGCATTCTTCTCACTGATTGTTTGTGCCACCGATGGCGGCATGACTGGAAGTTTGAAAGTAAACTTCCAAATATGGATTGGTAAGCGTGCTAAAGAACGCAAGGGGTATAGGTATGAAAAACGCAATGCAGAAGAATAATTACCGCACCAAAAACAAAGACGCAATAATGACATATTTACAGCTGCACAAAGAGCATAGTTTTAGTGCATATGATGTAAATGAATATATGCAGCAGCAGGGAAATCAGGTAAATCTCACGACAATTTACCGAAATTTGGACAAATTGACGGAATGCGGCATAATTATGAAATATAAGACAGCAGAGGAGGAATGCTGCCGTTATCAGTGCGTTAAACCGCAGGCGCGCTGCCATGAGCATATCCATATGCAGTGCAGGGAATGTGGAAAAATTCTCCATATGGAATGTGAGTTTATGGAGGAGATTACAAAGCATTTATACGATCACCACAAGTTTTTGCTAGACTGTTCTGGATCGGTATTAATGGGATTGTGCGCAGACTGCGCTGAAAAAGCGCAAAAATAGAAACACAAAAATATAAGGAAATGTAGGAAAATAAGTGCTCAGATTACACAAAATATTTCTGCAAGATTGTAGAAGAAAAAACGTAGGCGTAGCGGGTTACGTCAAGGTTTTTTGTCCTGCAAGATTGGAGAAATAGACAAGCAAGATGTGTCACTTAGTTTTCTACATTTCCTATGTGTGAGATTAGAAATAAAGAAGTGAAAGCAACAGAGGGAGAAATACAATGGAATTATGGGATATTTATAATGAAAATAAACAGAAAACAGGCAGGACAATGAAGCGTAATGACTGGAATATGAAAGCAGGCGATTTCCATTTAACGGTGCTTGCCGTGATAGGGCGGCATGATGGAAAATATTTAATTACAAAACGCGTTATGACAAAATCATGGGCGCCCGGCTGGTGGGAGGTATCCGGCGGAGGCGTAATGGCAGGTGAAAACTCTAAGGAAGCAGTGCTGCGGGAAGTTAGGGAAGAAACAGGGCTTGATGTTTCCGGCTGGGAAGGCGGATATCTTTTTACATATAAAAGGGAGAACCCAGAGGAGGGGGATAACTATTTTGTAGATGTGTACCGCTTTATCGGTGATTTTGACGAAAAGGATATTCATTTGCAGGAAACGGAAACAGACGGATATATGCTTGCTGGACTTCAAGAGATAAAAGACCTTGCCCAGCAGGGGATTTTTCTGCACTATGAAAGTATTAAGCAGGCATTTGGCTGAAAAAGAAAAAAGAGAGTTTATACAATTTTATGATAAATATGGAAACTGATTATAGCAGCAGGAACTACGAATATAGGATTTGAAGAAAAGCTGTGGCAGGCAGCAGATAGGCTACGCTCTAATATGGATGCAGCAGAATATAAACATGTAGTATTGGGGCTTATATTTTTGAAATATGTTTCTGATTCATTTGAAGAAAAGTATCAGCAATTGTTAGCGGAAGGTTATGGTGATGAAGAAGACAGGGATGAATATTTGGCGGAAAATATTTTTTATGTACCCAAAGATGCTAGGTGGAGTGAAATTAAAAATCATGCCACAAGTACAGATATTGGCAATGTTATAGATCAAGCAATGGATGCAATAGAAAAAGAGAACGATTCATTAAAGGGAGTTCTGACTAAAAATTATTCCCGTCAGGAATTGGACAAAACAAGGCTGGGGGAGCTTGTGACACTCTTTACAAATATTGAAGTCGGATCAACAGCAGCGCAGGAAAGGGATGTTTTAGGGAGGGTATATGAATATTTTTTAAGTAAGTTTGCAAGCGCAGAGGGAAAATTGGGTGGAGAATTTTATACGCCTTCTTGTATTGTCCGCACTCTTGTTTCCATGATAGAGCCATTTGAGGGGCAGATTTTTGATCCTGCTTGCGGAAGCGGCGGTATGTTCTGCCAGTCGGCACGATTTGTAAAGGAACATCAAGGTAATGTGAGGGATATTTCCATTTTTGGTCAGGAGAGTAACCCAACTACATGGAAACTGGCAAAGATGAACTTGGCAATCAGGCAGTTGGAAGCAAATCTTGGGAAGCATAATGCTGATTCTTTCCATGATGACCAACACAAGACATTAAAGGCAAACTATATATTGGCAAATCCGCCGTTCAATATTTCGGATTGGGGTGGAGAACGATTACAGGAAGACCCAAGATGGAAATATGGTATCCCGCCTGTCGGAAATGCGAATTTTGCTTGGCTCCAGCATATGCTATATCATTTGAATCCGGCAGGGGGTGTATGTGGAACTGTTTTGGCGAATGGTTCTTTGAGTTCCAATACATCAAATGAAGGAAATATCCGTGCGAATATGGTAAAAGGCGATGTTGTGGAGTGTATTGTAGCAATGCCAAGCCAGCTTTTTTACTCGACAGGTATTCCGGTTTCACTGTGGATCATGCGAAAAGGAAAGATAGAATACTCCCAAAATAAAGTGCTTTTTATTGACGCAAGAAAATTAGGGCATATGATAGACCGAAAAGTTCGGGAATTGTCAGAAGAAGATATTAGAAAGATTGCGGATACATATCAGAATTGGAGACAAGGAAAAGAATATGCGGATATTCAAGGATTTTGTAAGGAAGCATCATTAACGGAGATAGAGAAACAAGATTATATTTTAACTCCGGGGAGATATGTTGGGATAGAGCAGGAAGAAGATGACGGAGAACCATTTGAGAAAAAAAAGCAGAGGTTGACCGCTGAATTGTCAGGATTGTTTGCAAAATCGCATGAATTGGAAGATGAGATAAGGAATAAATTGGGGGCGATTGGGTATGAAATATAAGTTAGGTGATATATGTTTCTATGCCAAGGGAAAAGTTGATGTAACAGAATTAACGGAGAAAAACTATATCTCTACAGAGAATATGTTGTCTAATAAAGGGGGAGTTACGACTGCGTCGTCATTGCCAAGAACAGTACAGACACAGCAATATCAACAATATGATACATTGGTATCAAATATAAGACCGTATTTTAAGAAGATTTGGTTTGCCGAAAGTGATGGTGGTTGTTCAAATGATGTGTTGGTATTGAGAGCTAAGGAAGGTATAGACGCAAAGTTTCTATATTATGTGCTTGCAGACGATGCTTTCTTTGATTATTCCAATGCAACATCGAAGGGAACTAAAATGCCTCGTGGTGATAAAAATGCAATAATGCAATATCCTGTGCCTGCATTTGATTTGGAAACGCAGCAGAAAATTGCAGGGATTTTATCCGATATAGATGACAAAATAGAACTTAATAGACAGATAAACGATAATTTACTTCAACAAGCACAAGCAACTTTTCAAAACGAGCTTTTGTCTGTTCAAACGCTCCCCGCTGGATGTAAACAGGCAAGTCTCATAGATATTGCAGACTATCTGAACGGTTTAGCTATGCAGAAATATCGACCGGAAAATGGCGAGATGGGTATTCCCGTCCTTAAAATCAAGGAACTTCGTCAGGGTTAATGTGATGATAGTAGTGAACTATGTTCCCCTAACATCAAGAGCGATTACATCGTTCATGATGGTGATGTAGTCTTTTCTTGGTCTGGGAGCCTACTTGTTGACTTTTGGTGTGGTGGAACTTGTGGACTCAACTAACATCTGTTCAAAGTTACCTCGGCGAAATATGACAAGTGGTTCTACTACGCTTGGACGAAGCATCATCTTGACCGCTTCATTGCTGTTGCGGCAGATAAAGCAACAACGATGGGGCATATTAAGCGTGACGAATTGGCAAAGGCAACGGTGTTAATTCCAGCAGAGGATGACTACAAGCGGATTGGAGAATTGCTCCAGCCTATTTATAACCTGATAATAGCTAAGCGGATTGAGAATAAGCACCTTGCCGAAACGAGGGATACCCTTCTCCCCAAGCTCATGTCCGGCGAAATCGATGTATCCAACATCCAGATCTAAGCCACTAAATTATCGTTTATCATATTATACTTATCCTGAAGGGAGGAATATTATGAGTGAGGAAAGAAAACAAATAAACTATACTGTTATATGTGTCAATGAATTTGCGCATGAACACAATTTATCAGTTAAAGAAGCATTTCAATATCTGTTTCAGCATAAAGCGATAGAGTTCTTAAAAGAGAATTATGATATAGAACATACACTTCCTTTAGAAGATGCACTTAACGATATGTTGTTAATCTGCAAAAAAAATGGAGGAATGTTAGTATGATGTTATACCATGGAACCAACATTGACATACAGTCAATTGATTTGGCGTTATGCCGTCCATATAAGGATTTTGGAAAAGGATTTTACACGACAGAAATTTTGGAGCAGGCACAGAAAATGGCAAAGCGTGTTGCAAGAATTTATGGTGGAAACCCAATTGTGAATATGTATGAGATAGCGGACAATTATAAGGAAAACAGCGGATTGAACATATTAGATTTTGGGAGAAATCCGTCAGAGAGATGGGCAGTGTTTGTGATGAATAATCGGAGTAAAGGGTTCACAGATTTTGGATGTCTGGACTGCAATTTTGATTATAAGTATGATATTGTAACTGGGCCGATTGCCGATGATGACATGACAGTGCTTTTCCGGCAATATCAAAATCGTATGATTTCATTTGAAACATTGCTGAAGGGAATGACATTTCGGGAAACAACGAGCCAGTGTTCTTTTCATACAGAAAAAGCGGTTCAGCTTTTAAGGAAAGTGGGTGTGTTGCAATGACAAAGCAGGAGCAGTTAATGGAATATAGTATTCAGGATATTATTGAATACATTGTTCAGGATTTTGGGTTAGAGTATGATCATGCTATGCAGATTTTCTATAATTCGCAGACATTTGATAAGCTGATGGATATTGAAACGGGGTTATATCGGGAAAGTTCTGCATATGTGTATGGAATTTTTCAGGGAGAGAGAAATTTCGGAAGCTTAATTCAGACAGAAATATAATATGGATAATCCTTGAGAGTGGCAGTCGTGAGTATGTCAGAAAGGAAGACTTAATGGTTTTAGAAAATAAACTTGGCATCAATAATTCGGCAGAATTAGCAAGGATGGAAGAAAAAATAAGCAAGAAAAGAGCTGCTGCATTATTTGAGAGCAGCTATTTAGATGATTATGAAGCAGGAGCATTTCAGATGCTTGCTGCAATTCATAAGTACCTGTTTGAACAAATATATGATTTTGCAGGGAAAGTAAGAACTGTCAATATTGCAAAGGGTAATTTCAGATTTGCTTCAGTTTTGTATTTACAATCAGCATTGGTAAATATTGAGAAAATGCCGCAGTCAACTTTTGATGAAATTATTGAGAAGTATGTAGAAATGAATATTGCACATCCTTTTCGCGAGGGCAATGGCCGCAGCACTAGAATATGGCTTGATTTTATATTAAAAAAGGAACTGAATCTTGTAATTGACTGGAGCATGGTTGATAAAGATGATTATCTGTCAGCAATGGAACGAAGTCCGATAAAAGATATTGAAATAAAACACATTTTAAAACAGGCATTGACAGATAAGATTGACGACAGGAAAATTTATATGAAAGGCATTGATTATAGTTATTATTATGAAGGCTATGCCGTATATAATGCGGAAGATTTGTAATCACGTTTTGGGTATTTGCATTTGCAAATAGAGATTGCATATTTCCCTTTTCAATGTATAAAAAACCGAATATAATAAAATCAGCCAATATTTTTATAATTAGAAACAAAACGGTTTTTACAGCAGAATCAGGAGGGAAAATATGAAAATTTTTATTGTAGAAGATGATTGTATTTTAGCGCGGGAACTGGCGGCATTTTTGGAACGCTGGAATTATAAGACCATAACGGCACAGTGCTTTGATGCAATTGAACAGGAATTTATGGAATGTAACCCACAATTGGTTTTAATGGATATTAACCTTCCTTTTTACGATGGATTTTATTGGTGCAGCCGTATCCGTCAAAGTTCGAGTATTCCCATTCTTTATATTAGCAGCCGTAATGATGATAAGGACAAGATTATGGCGATTGCGCAGGGCGGGGATGATTATGTGGAAAAGCCATTTCAACTGGAACTCTTAAAGGCAAAGATTGAAGCACTTCTGCGCAGAACGTATCAATATAAAGTGCGGGAACAAATTTACCTCAAAGAAGGATTAAGCTTTGACTTAAACAGCAGCCGTATGTATTATTGCGGCAAAGCAGTGGAATTAACGAAATCAGAGCAGAAAATTATGACAAAGCTGTCAGAAAACCGAGCGGAAATAGTGACAAGGGAGGAACTTATGACACTGTTGTGGAGTACGGATGAATATGTATCCGACGGGACGCTGACAACTATGATTAGCCGTCTGCGCAGCAAGCTAAAGGGGATTTGCGGCGAGGAGGTTATTCAGACAAAGAAGGGATTGGGGTATTTTGTTTAAGCTGTTGCGGAATTTTATCCGAAAAAATGGGAAATATGGATTGCGGAATATCATGATTATCTTTGCTTATAATGGCTATTTTATCTTTTTAATGCATGAGCGCGCAATTCATTTTTTGCTGTATCTTGACTTTCTACTGATTTTATTTTTAGCAGTTGTTGCGGGTGTAGATTTTGTGATATATGTGAAATGGGAGTGTGAGAAAGAACAATTTCTTCGCTATGAGGATATTATTTACAATCAACTGCCGCCGTTTGAAAATCGAGAGATTACAGAACATGATGTATGTGTTTTGGAGGAGAAGCAGCGCAGACAGTTTGAGGAAAACTGTGAATTGCAGGATAATATTGCACGCTGGTGCCACGAATGGAAACTTCCGCTGGCAGCGTGTTTAATGATCAATGAAAAAATAAAAGATGCCGAAATCCGCCGCGATTTGCGTGAGCCCTTAGAGCGGATGAACCGTCAAGTTAATATGATGTTGCAGGAATGCAGGCTGCAAAGCCCATTAATGGATTTGCAGATTGAGCGCATTTCCTTGGAGGCGTGTGTAAAAGCCTCCATAAAAAACAATCGTTTTTTCCTGATTCAGAAAAAATTTACAATAGATATTCATGTGGAAAATATTTTGGTATATTCGGATTTTGCTTGGCTGGTTTATATTTTAGATCAGCTACTGGGGAATGCTGCTAAATATGCTTCTAAGGAGCAGCCGCAGCTTAAAATCTGGGCAGGAAAGGAATCTAAGGAGGCGGAGCAGGTGTGCCTTTTTATTGAAGATAATGGAGAAGGAATTAAGGACAGCGATATCCGGCGGGTATTTGAAAAAGGTTTTACAGGACAAAATTACCATAACGGAAAATATAAGTCAACAGGAATGGGGCTGTATTTGGTGCAAAAAGTTGCAGATAAGCTGGAACATAAAATTTCCGTAGAGAGTGTCTTTGGAAAATATACACGGTTTTGTATTGTACTACGTGCAGAAAACTGATAAATATTAAGAGATTTGTCTTATACGCATGAGCGGTTAAATTTGCCATATATGTACGATGCTTTTCTTGCGCAAGTCATGTGATTTGGCAAATTTTTGAACACAAGTGTAAAATGTAATATACAGCCTTGATATTGTAAGGTTTTTGTAAGGATTTTTTTTGTAGGTTATATTATACTATCTTTATCAAAAGGGGTTGTCACATTAAAGCAAACGAATACAAGATTGTCTAACATTGTGCTGATATTATACTATATTTTGTATCATCAAAGCTTATTGCGACAGTTCCTAAGAGTGAAAGAAAGGGGAATCAATATAAAATGCAGAAAAAACAAGTAGCAGAAATAAAAAACCTTATAAAAAGTTATGGATCAAGAGACTTTGAAACAAAAGTGTTAAAAGGAATTGATTTGAGTATTTTCCAAGATGACTTTATTGCGGTTATGGGGCCATCGGGTTCAGGAAAAACAACGCTCCTTAATATTTTATCCACGATAGACAAGCCGACGCAGGGCATTGTAACGCTGGATGGAAAAGATATCACGCGCATTTCCAATAAAGAGCTGTCAAAGCTGCGCAGGGATAAAATCGGTTTTGTTTTTCAAGATTACAATTTGCTGGATACGATGACGCTGGAGGATAATATTGTGCTGCCGCTGTCCTTAAACGGCGGTTTATCCAAAGAGATTGTGCAGAAAGCACGTGGGCTTGCGGAAATGTTTGGGATTGTAGAGCATTTAAAAAAGTATCCTTATCAATTGTCCGGCGGGCAGAAACAGAGAGGTGCCGTGTGCCGCGCATTGATTACGAATCCGGAAATTATTTTTGCGGATGAGCCGACCGGCGCACTGGACTCTAAGGCAAGCAAAGATTTAATGCGCTGCCTAAAAGGCGTAAACGAGAGCGGCAGGGCAACGATTCTCATGGTAACGCATGATCCGCTGTGTGCCTCCTATGCAAAAGATGTATATTTATTAAGCGACGGAAGTATGAAGTGTAAAATCTCACAAGGTTCTGACCGCAAGGAATTTTATAACCGTATTATTGAGGTGCAGAGTGCAATGGGAGGTGATTTCCTATGAAAATGATTATGCTTGCTTTCCGAAATTTTAAAAGCAGTGTCAGAATCTATATGGCGCTGATTATTTCGCTGGCATTTACCATTGCAGTTTACTTTAATTTCCAAAATATGATTTACAGCAATATGTTTGCTTCGTTGGGGGATCATAATAAGGAGTTTACGGATATGATTATCCAGACAGTTTCCGTTGTTCTAATTTGTTTTAGTTTTTTCTTTATCTGGTATTCCACAAATATTTTTTTAACAAAACAGAAACGGGAATTTGGTATTTATATTTTTATGGGACTGACAAACCAAAATATCGCAAAGCTTTATATTGTGGAAACGATATCTATTTGTATTGTGTCGCTGGTGCTTGGCATCCTGTCAGGCATGGCAGTTATGTGGCTGTTTCAAATGATTGTGCTGGCAATTTCGGATATTGCGATTGATGTGACTTTTCAATTTCGATTTGAGCCGGTTATAATAACAGTTATTGTCTTTATGTGTATGTATCTGTTTTTTGTAGGAAAAGGATATTGGAATATTCTGCGCAGCAGTGTATTAAATATGATATCCGCAGTAAGACAGAACGAATACGTAAAACAAAAGCGGCTGGTATTGGTAGGCAAATCTGTACTTGGCATAGGTGTTTTGGGAATAGGATATTATCTTGCAGTCAAAGGCAGTGGTATGGAGGTTATGGGAAATATTTTGGCAGCAACCATACTGGTGATTGTTGGCGTGTATCTTCTGTTTGGCGGTCTGCTTCCCTTTGTATTTCAAGCACTTGCGCAGAATAAAGCATTTCTGTATCAAAAAGAGCGCTGTCTTTGGGTGAATCAGGTCGTATTTCGTATGAAGAAAAATTATCGTACTTATGCAATGGTTTGCGTATTGGTGTTGTGTTCTGTAACCGCACTTGCTACAGGGCTGGCAATGAAAAACCGTTATGACAATATGATTCATTTTGAACACACGTATACATTTCAGTTTCTAACCAATCAAACGGATGTGGGGGCACAGGCAGAACAATTGCTGAAGAAAGTGGATGCGATTGCCTGCCAGTCCTCAATCCCTGTACTAATGTTGGAGGAGAATATATCAGTATTAGCGTATTCTAATGTAAAGGAACTTGCAAAGCAGACAGGTATGGAATTTTCCCTGCGTGAACCAACAGAAAATGAGGTGATTGAAATACAGAATATGATTTTAGTTTCATTTTATACACAGCAGAACTATGGCAAAGTTACAATATACGGAAAAGAGTATCAAAAAATTGATGAAACAATGGTTCCTTATCTAGGGAATTTACAGAGAATTATGAATTTTTATATTGTCAGTGATACAGAATATCAACGCCTTTGTACCATATCACAGGAAATATTTACTTATAATTATAAATTGGAGCACGCAGAATGTTTTGAAGCGGCAAGAGAAGCGTTATCTGTAATTCCAACAGGAAGTGGCGAGGAAGGAAATTTTACAGCACGTGTCGCCAAAGATCCAAATGATAAAAATGATGAATGGATTAAGATATTTTTTCCTTTGTGTTTTTTTATGTTTTTGGTCTTTATCTTTGCAAGCGTCAGCGTTATGTTTATGAAACTATCTAACGATGCGTTTGAAGAACGGGAGCGTTACCTTGTAATGCGCAAACTCGGATTTGCAGAGAAAACACTGGAAAAATCCATTAGCAAAGAACTGGGAACCGCATATATTCTGCCGTTTATTGTAATGGTGATATCAGCATATTTTTCTGTACATGCACTGGAAAGAGTAATGCACGAAAATTTTTTTACTATATATTGGATAAGCATAACAGTAGTGCTTGCATTCTTTTTCGTGTTTTATCGGCTGTCTGTGTCAGTGTACAGCAAAAATATAGATATTGATAAATATTAAGATTTTGTTATACTCACGAGCGCTTAGATTTTCTTTTCTGCACAGTACGTATTGTCTGCTTATACAATAAGGGCTGTGCAGAAATTGGAAAATTTTAACGGTCGTTAGTATATAATTGATACTGGTAAGTACTTAAATTTGCCGATAACGCCGATTCACGGGCGTAATTAGTAATTATCTTGAGTGATATGGTAGAATTTATCGCTCGCGAGTATACTATGGCTTGATGCATCTTAATTGTTATACTCAAAAACGATTAGATTTTCTTTTCTATACAACACATATTGTCCGCTTAGGCAAGATGGGTTGTGTAGAAATTGGAAAATCTTAACGTTTTTCAGTATATGCTTTCTTACGAACTTTGCATAAAATTTCTTAATGGAAAAGCGTATTGTCTATTTAGCAGATATTTTATTTTGATGGATAAATGCTAAGGTGATTTCTGCCAGTTTTTGGTTTCCTTCATCAGTAAAACCATGTCCTTCATGCGGAAAGATATCCAATTTTGCATGGGGATAGATGGTGGTCAGCTTTTCCATATAGGATAGAGGAACTACCGGATCGTCAGAGCCGTAAACAATTTGAACATTTCTTTGATAAACTCCAATATTTTGAAAAACATCAAATCCTCTTAACGACATAAAAAAGTTTTTCCCAAGCTGCATTCCCCAAAATTCATGTACTTCAGGAATATCGCATTCAGACTGAAAATGCTTGTTCCAGTCATCTGCAATGCACATTGCTGGAAACAGAAGAATAAGCCCCCGCACCTCGTCTAAAAGTTCCTCTGTGGTCAGAGCAGAAACCAGTCCGCCTTGGCTTCCACCAAACAGAAAAATATTTTCCGACTGAATAGAATTAAGTCCTTTGACATATTGAAAAACGCTGTGAAGATCTTCTTTTTCTGTAAAGATTGTCATATCGGTTGTCGGCATTGAACTTCTGGCATTGACAGATCCGCCGCAGAAATCATAGCAGAAGGAAGCGATATTGTTTTCTGCCAAGAATGCGCCGATTGATTCAAAATCGTGTCCTGAGCCATTGTAACCGTGGCTGAAAATAACAGCAGGAAAAACGCCTGTACAGTCCGGCTGAATAAAGGTTCCGCATATGCTTCTTTGGTGATGCGTAATCGTAATATCTGTTGTTTTCATAGAACTCCTTTCGGTTTGATTTGTTAGTTTTAGGAACAGTTTCTTGGGATTATCCATTTATCAATTTGTATATTTTTTGCAGGTTACAAGTCTATTATATATGCAAATAAGCGAATTGGAAAGAGATGCTATAAAAAATATGCTATAAAAAGCATTTTATATCAAGAAAATCTGTGGGGACTGTGTTATTGTATTATTACGGCAGGCACACAGACAGCAAGTTTTCGGCAAGGAACAGAAAGAGTAACTATAGATATAATACACGCTGAATTGATTAAAAATTTCTTTTATTTGCCGATGTCAATTGTGGGTCTGCGCTTTTTTATGGAGCATGTATAATTTATAGAAAGAATCGTTTTAAAGTTTGGAGGTAATATCGTGGATAGAGAAAATCCGGTATTTCGTTCGGTATTCCGATCCCTTGCGCTGATTGAAGAAAATATTCAAGAGAAACTAACCATTGCAATGCTTGCAGAAAGTGTACATTTTTCCAAGTATTATTATCAGAAGATATTCCGTGAGGCAGTAGGGGAGAGCGTTATGCGTTATGTTGCACGCCGCAGGCTGTTAAAGGCAGCGCAGGAGCTGGCGCAGACCAATCAGGGGATTTTAGAAATTGCTTTAAAGTATGGCTATGAATTGCATGAAGGGTTTACACGCAGTTTTCGCGCATATATGGGCGTAACGCCAACAGAATACAGGAAGTATCATCTTTTCACTGATTTTTCTAAAATGGAGGAGAATAGGATAATGATTAAAACAGAAAATGCAAAGTATGCAAAAAACATTAGTGAAATAACAAGGGAACTCAATCAGTTAATCGTTCAGGCAAAGGAAACAGCGCAGGAAACAAGAAAGTTTCATGAAAGTGTTCAAGATCAGGCAGTGTGTTACAGACCTTTTTGGGATTTTATGGCGCAGCGCGCGGAGGCGGAGGCAGATAAACTGACTAAAAATATGGAACAGATTTCCTCAATTGCACAAAGTCCCGACGAGATATCGGCTCGTTTTATTATAATAAAAGCGATAGAGGAATCTGCCTTCCAGTCAGGCAGTATGGCGTTTCAAGCAGAATTGGTAATGGCAAGAGCAATGCCGGAACACCGTGATATTTTTCGCCCGCTGTGTGAAAAATATCGTGCATTATCTCAAAATGCACATATTAAGTCCGATAAAATGGCAGCGTTTTTAAGAGAATTATCAGAATTGATTTTTCAGGATATGCGCAGCAATGCCAAGCAGCGAATACAAAATGCGGTTGAAAAAGGAAGTGTAGCAGCACGCGCAATTACTACAGCACAAGAAGATTTAACAAATAAAGCGGATGCACCATACCGTTATCTTGAAGAAGAAATTGTACAAGTAGCACAGGAATTGGCACAAATGCCGTTGGAGGAAATTATGGTATCTGGTTTGGAGGAAATGCTGTTTCGATTGGAGATAGTTGCCTTTTCTGCGGAAATAGAAGTGCTGCGTATGCTGTCCCATCAGTTCTTATTGACGGAAATTGCAGAATTTCGCAGGCAGACGGAGGAAGTAGCAGCATTTTTCCAGACGATAGCGGGGGATTTGACGCAGGTATTTTCCAAGACTAAAGACAACAGCGCACAGGCTGCTATCGACAGTGCAAAATACCGTAATATCGCATTGCAAGGCAATATGCTGCTGTTTTATCTAAAAGGCGAAATACAAAAGCTGGGCAGCCGCTTCCTAGAGAATAGCCAGAAAGAGGCATTGGAGGCTGTTTGCAGCCAGTTTGCCCAAGTGATTCATTTGGCAGAGGGCGTATCAGCCCAGGCGGATAAAGGCAAAATACAAAAGGATTTGCAGGCAGTTTACAAAGATTTAACAGCACAGGCGCAGCAGCTTGGTATGTATGGTGGAGCAGTTGGGTATATTGCGGAGGAATTTAATAGAATACAATATAATTGACAGTGGGTTCAATTAAATGTCATAAAGGCGGCGCACAGGTTATGGGGTGCGCCGCTGATAAGCTTATTCCACGATCTGATGCCTATTCAGATAATTTGAAGGATATTTTAAGACAATTATTATCCAATTTTTGTAAATATGCATAAATCCATTATAAAGTTTTTGCATATAATTTACAAAATTTTTATTTTTTGTCGTTTCTATATTGATTTTTTTTGTACAGAGTGATAGTATAAAAGTGTCCATTGGAAACGTTACCGACAACGTTACCAAAAACGGTTCCGGTAACGTTTCTAAAACCCGTGATTGTATTCCGCAATGGAAAGAAAGAGGTATTTATGAAGAAGAAATTTTTAAGTGCAGTTCTTAGTGTATCAATGTTGGCATCTGTATTGACAGGCTGTGGAAATACAGATAATTCCAGTTCGCAGTCCCAGACACCTGCGGCAAATACAAACAATGCTGATAATGCAGCACAGGGAGATGATGCGCAGGCAGATGCATCTGCTGATCAGAGCGCAGACAATACAGCAGAGCAGACACCAGCAACGTCTTCTGGTTCAGGCAAGGTTTATTACTTAAACTTTAAACCAGAGCAGGCAAAGGATTGGGAAGCACTTGCAGCAAAGTATACAGAGCAGACAGGTGTTCCAGTTGTTGTTCAGACAGCAGCGTCTGGTACATATGAGTCTACATTAAAATCTGAGATGGCAAAATCAGAAGCACCTACGATGTTTCAGGTAAACGGCCCTGTGGGTCTTGCAACATGGAGTGATTATTGCTATGACCTTTCTGGTTCTGATATTTATGGACAGTTAAAGAGCGATGATTTTGCATTGAAAGAAGGCGACGCAGTAAAGGGTATTGCATACGTTATTGAAACATATGGTATTATCTATAATGCAGATATTTTAAATGATTATTTTACAAAAGACTATGCAGCAGTAAAGAGTGTCGAAGAAATTAATTCTTTCGAGAAATTAAAAGCAGTAGCAGACAGCATTCAGGCAAATGCGGATGACCTTGGCGTAAAGGGTGCATTTACATCTGCCGGAATGGATTCTAGCTCTGACTGGAGATTTAAGACCCATCTTGCAAATCTGCCAATTTATTACGAATACAAGGCTGATGGCATTTCCTCAACAGAGGCAATTAAGGGAACTTACTTAGAGAACTATAAGAACGTGTGGGATATGTATATTACAGATTCTACCTGTGCACCGACTTTATTGTCCAGCAAAACAGGCGAGGATGCAACAGCAGATTTCGCACTTGGTGACGCAGTATTTTACCAGAATGGTACATGGGCTTATTCTGATTTAAGTGCGAATGGTATGGCTGATGAGTCACTTGGTATGCTTCCTATCTATATTGGTGTAGAGGGTGAGGAAAATCAGGGACTTTGCACAGGAAGTGAGAACTATTGGTGTGTAAATAAGAACGCGCCGGAGAAGGATATTCAAGCAACACTTGATTTTATGAATTGGGTAGTAACTTCTTATGATGGCTGCGATTCTCTTGCTTATACAATGGGATTTGTATGTCCGTTCAAGGAGTTTGATAACTTCCCTGTTTCCAATCCGTTGGTAGAGATCGCAAATGATTATGTATCTTCTGGAAAGGCTTCTGTTGCATGGAACTTTACAACAATGCCTTCTGAGAACTGGAAAAATGGTGTCGGCAGCGCACTTTTAGAGTATGCACAGGGTACAGGCGATTGGTCAGCAGTACAGACTGCTTTCGTTGATGGCTGGGCAGCAGAGTATGCAGCTTCCAATAACTAAATTGTATTGATTAATTGAGGCGGGTGCAGGCGGTCTGTGCCAGGTGCACCTGCCTTTTGATTTGGGTTTAAGAAAGGTGAAAGCTATGGATAAAGCGATTAAAAGATATTTTCCGGTATTCGCACTGCCAACCCTTGCAGCGTTTACCATTGGATTTATACTTCCATTTGCCTTGGGTGTATATTTATCCCTTTGCGAGTTTACCACAGTAACAGACGCAAAATTCGTAGGGTTTAAGAATTATATGAGGATATGGGGTGATGGTACGTTTATCCATTCACTCTGGTATACGGCATTATTTACGATTGTGTCTGTGCTGATAATTAATATTCTAGCTTTTGCGGTAGCAATGCTGCTGACAAAGGGCATTAAAGGAACAAATATTTTTAGAACGGTTTTCTTTATGCCGAATTTAATTGGTGGAATTATCCTTGGTTATATATGGCAGCTTATTTTAAATGGTATCCTTGCGAATATGGAGCGGACATTGACCTACAACTCCGCATATGGTTTCTGGGGCTTAGTAATATTAATGTGTTGGCAGCAAGTAGGTTACATGATGATTATTTATATCGCTGGTATCCAGAATATTCCCGGAGAGTTGATTGAGGCGGCGAAAATTGATGGCGCAAACAATCTCCAGCTGCTTCGGCATGTCACTCTCCCAATGGTAATGTCGTCTATTACGATTTGTACATTCCTGACATTGACCAATTCCTTTAAGCTGTTTGACCAGAACCTTGCATTAACAGCAGGTGAGCCTTCCAATAAATCAGAAATGTTGGCATTGAATATATATAATACATTCTATGGCAGAACCGGTTGGGAAGGCGTTGGGCAGGCAAAAGCAGTTGTATTCTTCCTGCTTGTAGCCATTATCGCAATTGTACAGCTTAGAGCAACAAGAAGTAAGGAGGTGCAGGCATAATGACGAGTGTAAGACAGGCAAAACACGGCGGATTAATGACAGCGGTATTCTCTGTTGTTTCTGTTATCTATATCATGCCGATTATCATTGTACTTTACAATTCCTTTAAGAGAAAAATCTTTATCAGTAACCGTCCATTTGCATTGCCGGATGCGAAATCTTTCGTGGGCTTGGAAAATTATATCAGCGGTATTGAGAAGATTGAATTACCAAAAGCATTCGGATATTCTTTATTTATAACGGTTGGTTCTGTATTTTTGATTGTATTGTGTACTTCTATGTGTGCATGGTATATTACAAGAGTAAAAAATACATTTACAACAGGAATGTATTTCCTGTTTGCATTTTCAATGATTGTACCGTTCCAGATGGTAATGTTCACGTTGTCCAAAATTGCAGATATGCTGCATTTAGGCAATCCGCTTGGTATTATTATTGTATATCTTGGATTTGGTGCAGGACTTGCGGTATTTATGTTCTGCGGTTTTGTAAAATCCATACCACTTGAGATTGAGGAATCTGCAATGATTGATGGCTGTACGCCGATTCAGACCTATTTTAAAATTGTATTTCCGGTTATGCGTCCAACAGCTATTTCCGTGGCGATTTTGGAAGCAATGTGGGTATGGAACGATTATCTGCTGCCATATCTGGTTTTGGATATTAAGAAGTACAAAACAATTCCCATTGCAATCCAATACTTAAAAGGTGGTTATGGCGCAATTGATATGGGCGCAATGATGGCAATGATTGTATTGGCGATTATTCCGATTATTATTTTCTATATCGCTTGTCAGAAATATATTATTGAGGGTGTTGTGGCAGGAGCCGTAAAGGGATGATGGTGTTATTTGGATAGTACATAGACAGCAGCTATAGGGGGCAGCAGAGTTATAAAAACTTTGCTGCTTTTCCTATTTTTGATATATTTTCAAGAAAATGGGAAGAAAGTCACAGAAATATTGTCTAAAAACGATAGAAATGGGTAGAATGATTTATAAAAATAATACAAAGATTGGAAAGCATTTTCCATAAATTGTAAGTTCAAAAGTGGAAAGTGACGAAAGTTAGCAAAAATCGCCAAAAGTATTTACATTCGCAAGATATTGTATATAATGTATCTTGTTAGGAAGTATATGATAATATGAATAGACTTCCTATTTGGATAGGCGGTACAATATACCATAAGGTGGATTGTACCAAAATTAATAAAAATATTAAGGAAAGGAATTGAGGTTAATTATGAAAGAGCGCAAGATTAAGATTAGGATGACCCCGGCGGAAGTGAAAGATTTTGTTAATGAAGCATCAAAGTGTGACTTTGATATCAATATTTCCTATAACCATTACATTGTAGATGCTAAGTCTATTCTTGGTGTTATGGGATTGGATTTTCGCTCAATCCTCACTGTGCAATATACGGGTTATAATGATGACTTTGAGAGCTTTGTCAACAATTTAGTGGTGGCGTAAGTTTCCATGTTCAAGGAATTAAAAAAATTGAATAAGAATGTGTAATCATTTTGACACTCCTTCCATGTTCGTGTAAACTATCATAGAAGGAGTGTTTTTTATATAGAAGAAGGTGCTTTTTAGGATAGAAGAAGGTGCTTTTTAGGATAGAAGGAGTGCTTTTTGCATAGAAGAAGGTGCTTTTTGGGGATAGGAGGAAGAGCTTTTCAAATAGAAGAAGGTGCTTTTTGGGATAGGAGAAAGAACTTTTCAAATAGAAGAAGGTGCTTTTTGGGGATAAGAGGAAGAGCTTTTCATATAGAAGAAGGTGCTTTTGGGGATAGAAGGGGTGCTTTTGGTGTAAAAGATGTGTTTTGCGTATCGGTTGGAAACAGTGACGGGGGAAGATCATCTATGGAAATTCATGTGTCGGTTCGACAGCTTGTGGAATTTATTTTAAGGGAAGGGAATATTGACAACCGCAAATTGGGCGTTCCGGATTCTGCTATGCAGGAGGGCAGCCGGATTCACAGAATGCTGCAGCGGCGCATGGGGAGCGAGTATCATGCAGAAGTTGGATTAAAACTGAATTGGGCAGCGGAGGGATACGATATTATAATAGAAGGAAGGGCGGACGGCATTATCGACAGCGAGTGGGAAATGCGTTTGGGAAAAATCGACGATCCTTCCCCAAAAAAGCCGGTACCTGCAATGTCAAGTAATGTTGTAATTGATGAAATTAAAGGTACTTATAAGGAATTAAGGCGTATTCAAAATCCGGTACGCGTTCATTTGGCGCAGGCGAAATGTTATGCCTATATTTATGCAAAGGAATGCGGATTGGATCAGATTGGTGTGCGTATGACATACTGCCATATAGAAACAGAAGAAGTGAAATATTTTCATGAGGATTATACGTTTGAGGAATTAGAGCGCTGGTTTTGTGGCTTAATAAACGAATATAAAAAATGGTCAGATTTTCAGTTTGAATGGTATCGTGTACGTACAGATTCGATTAAAGCGCTGGCGTTTCCGTTTCCTTATCGGGAAGGGCAGAAAGAACTGGCAGCAAATGTTTATCGGACAATATATCATAAACGCAAGCTTTTTCTGGAAGCGCCGACCGGTGTAGGAAAGACGATATCAACAGTTTTTCCTACCGTGAAAGCAATGGGGGAGGGGCTTGTGGAGAAAATTTTCTATTTGACAGCAAAAACGATTACGCGAACTGTAGCGCAGGAATGTTTTAGCCTATTACAACAGAACGGATTATTATTGAAAACCATTGTAATTACGGCAAAGGAGAAAATTTGTTTTTTAACGAAAGAGGAAGGGAGCTCCTTATTAGGAGCAGAAGAAATCCCAGAAACAGAAGAAGTAATAATACCGATCGGCAGCAGCGGGTGTGAATGCAATCCAGATGCGTGTCCCTATGCGAAAGGGCATTACGACCGCATTAATGAAGCAATGTATGATTTATTGGTGCATGAAGACCATTTTACAAGGGAAAAAGTGCTGGAATATGCCCAGAAGCATCAAGTCTGTCCGTTTGAGATGAGTCTTGATATGAGTTTGTTTGCCGACGCCGTTATCTGTGATTATAATTATGTATTTGATCCACGAGTCTATTTAAAGCGTTTTTTTGCGGAGGGATTAGGGAAAAAAGATTATGCTTTTTTAATTGATGAGGCACATAATTTGTTGGAGCGTGGCAGAGAGATGTACAGCGCATCACTGTTTAAAGAAGATTTTCTGCATATGAAAAAATTGCTGCGTGGTGAAGCACCGAAAGTAACGCATTTTTTGGAGAAATGCAATAGAGAACTGCTGGTGATGAAACGGCGTTGCGAGAGTTATCAAAAAGAATCGGAGATTGACGGTTTTGTGATGGCGTTAAATCATTTGTATGGAGCGTTGGATGATTTTCTGGATGATAATGAAGTTTTTTCGGATAGAGATGAAATCTTGGAATTTTATTTTGAAATATGTCATTTCTTAAATATGTATGAGATTATGGACAATCATTATATTGTTTATAGCCAGCTTACAGATGAAAAGGATTTTATGCTGAAATTGTTCTGCGTTGACCCTTCGCGTAACTTACAGCAATGTATGCAGAAAGGACGTAGTACTGTTTTGTTTTCCGCTACGCTTCTGCCGATCCAATATTATAAGAGATTGCTCGGCGGTGATTCGCAGGATTATGAAGTTTACGCAAAGTCGACATTTGATGAGGAAAAGAAAGCGCTTTTTATTGCAAATGATGTTACTAGCAAATATACACGGCGCAACAATGAAGAATATTACCGAATTGCACAGTATATAGATGGTGTAGTTCGTGAACGGAATGGAAATTATATGGTGTTTCTGCCATCCCATTTATTTTTGGATCAGGTATATCAGTGCTTTATGGAGGAATTTTATAAGGAAGATATGATGGAATGTATTGTACAGGAAGATCGTATGAGCGAAGCACAGCGGGAGGAATTTTTGCTGCGATTTCAGGGGAGTATGCAGTGCAGTGCGCCGCATCAGGCAGAGTTTGCAGCAGAGGCAAGAGGCGGGCAGATATTAATTGGTTTTTGCGTGATGGGAGGCATTTTTTCGGAGGGGATTGACTTAAAGCGCGACAGCCTGATTGGTGCGATTATTGTAGGAACAGGAATCCCACAAGTTTGCTGTGAACGGGAACTGCTGAAATCCTATTTTGATGCACAAGGGGAGAGCGGGTTTAACTATGCATATCGTTATCCCGGAATGAATAAAGTTTTGCAGTCTGCGGGGCGTGTTATCCGCACGGCGGAGGATGTGGGGGTGGTGGTGCTGTTGGACGAGCGGTTTTTAGAGTTATCTTACCGCAAAATGTTCCCGCGTGAGTGGAGTCGGTATGAGATTGTCGGCGTAGAAGGTGTTGCAAGGCGTGTGCAGAAGTTCTGGAATGCATGGTTAGAATAGGTTCTTGGCAACTGTAGTGATAATAGAATGATAGTGGTTACAGTTCAGCCTAGAACTTTGCACTGCGCTGCAAGTCCGTGAGAATACGTAGAGGTTGAGATGCATCAAGCCACCACGAAGTGGTTTTCACGAAGTGGTTTTCACGAAGTGGTTTTCACGAAGTGGTTTTCACGAAGTGGTTTTCACGAAGTGGTTTT
>VSNQ01000048.1 GCA_009774395.1 Lachnospiraceae bacterium | reverse complement strand
TATTTATTATTGTTCCTTTGTTTCACAATTTTTTATAAAACCACCTTCTTAATAGTTCCTTAATACCTTTTATATATTTTTGCAAATGAACATAAACATAGTTCTATTCTATAAAACTAATGCATCAAAGTTGCATCATTTTTGTATCAAAATTGCATCATTTTATAATTAATAAATTTTCTTGTAACAGAGCTGCGAGAAATTAGACCCATGACAGATTAAAGAAAGATATTAAAAACTCTGTATGCGCTAAACATAAAAAAACGCCTGCAAAACCATACTCAATTTCGCATAACGCCGTTTATATTTGCTTTTATATTTTATCAAAATACTTTTATTCTGTACCATCAATCAAATAAAATATTACATTTCCCTCTTGACTCTCACGTTACGTTATAGTATATACTGCAAATTAAGAAAGGAGGAGCACCAATCATGCGAACCGTTCATGAAGTCAGTGCGCTAACGGGTGTCAGCATACGGACGCTGCACCATTATGATGCAATTGATTTACTAAAGCCAAGCAAAGTAACGGACGCCGGATACCGCTTATATAACGAAGCTGCATTAAGCCGTTTGCAAATTATTCTTATGTTTCGAGAATTGCAATTTCCGCTAAAGGAAATCAAAGCCATTCTTGACAGTCCAGAATTTGATATTAACGAAGCGCTTTCACAGCAGATTACGTTATTAAAGCTGCAGCAAAAACACATTGAAGGGCTGATTTCACTCGCCCGCAGTATTCAGCAGACAGGAGTAAACGAAATGGGGTTTCATGCTTTTGAGAAAACAGAATTAGAACAATTTGCCGAGGAGATAAAAAAGCGCTGGGGAACAACGCAAGCATATCAAGAATACGAACAAAAAAACGCCGGCAAAACAGACAGTGAGCAAACTGCTGCCGCAGAACAAATTATGCAGATTTTTACAGAGTTTGGCACAATGCGCAGCCTTCCGCCTTCAGATTCTGTAGTACAGGAAAAAGTTGCCGCGCTGCAATCTTTTATTACAGAAAACTACTACCACTGCACCAATGATATACTAAACGGATTAGCGCAGATGTATACAGAAGATAAACGGTTTAAGGACAATATCGACAACGCCGGAGGTGACGGAACAGCCGCCTTTGTTCAGCAAGCGATTCAAATTTATTGTGGCGCATAAGTAAACACTTTTAGCAAACTTTTAAAAAAGTATTCCTGTTGATGAACAAGAAATTTGATAGTAACAGTTCAGGTAGGTCTGCGCATTTACTGCGCTGACCGTAATAAAATGTAGTGGTTGAAGGTATCCAGCCCATCGCGAAGCGATTTCCAATGGCTGGATACATAACAGTTCAATGGGTTATCTGAACTGTTACACTTGATGCACAGAGCGTAGCATTACTTTTACCAAACCCTTGAACAAAGTATTCACGACAGCGTATCCGAACAGGATAGAGGGTGTCGTGTTACATCTAATCGGCGTAAATGCCGCTTTTGTATAAGATATATTAACGATGCCTTCACATCACTTCCTGCGTCTTGCGTTGATATATACTAAGTGTTGAAAAGATTGGCGCTCAGTATAACACTAAGCTCACAGCCACACAAAGAAAATTTACCGCTTTACGGCGTACGGCTGGCGCAATTGGGGCTGTCGCATTAAGGAAAACATATACAAGATAGTTTAACACCGTACGCCGGTTTACACTATATCTTGTATAATCAAAGCTTATGCGACAGCCCCAGTATAATAGAAATCATTTCGTATACTAGAATTAAGAAAACGTTATTACTTTTTTTCTGGAAATGATTAATCGACTTGCCTCAAATCTTTTTGCGACAGCCCCATAGTAGATTGGCGCGATCTAACCTTTATATGAATCTATCTATTGATTCATTACTGATAAACTATCTGATAATACCGCCGTGATGTCAGTTTAAATACTGTAAAATACAGAATAAAAAATACAACAACTGTCCCTGCAAGACACCATATAAACAGAACTGTATTTTTAATATTAAACAAAAGCAGCATTAGTTTCAGCATAGGAAATGCAGCTACGAGATGCATTACTGCTACCGTAATCGGCAGGAAAAAAATAGTGCGTACTTGCGATCGAATCGCCGCTTTCACTTCACTGCTGCTCATACCAACCTTTGTCATAATTGCAAAACGTTCGCGGTCTTCATAGCCTTCTGAAATCTGCTTATAATAGATAATCAATACGGTTATCATTAAAAACATCGTCCCCAGAAACAGCCCAAGGAACAAAAATCCGCCGTTTAATTCCAAATACATTTCTCTCTGATCCGCAGTACATATCAACATTCTGGCATCATATCCGCCTTGTTCTCCACAGTCATCCATCTGTGTTTTTAACGCTTCTGCGCATTGTTTTTTCTCCTCTTTTGTCCCATCAATATTCGCTGTAATTTCGTATGTTATATCATATTTACCGCCTGCGGATTGGTCGATCTGTTTTACGGCTTCCATATCCGCAACAACAAAATCAATCATATCCTCTACCATTTGAGAATATTGTTCATCATTATCCAGCTTACCCTTAACAAGTTCTGTAATATCCTGCACCTGCCAACTCTGCCCGAACAGTTGCACAGAAGTGCCCTCTATCCGCTGGCTGGAATTAATAAATGCCATACCATCAGCATCTTCTGGCAGGCTGCATCCCAAATACTTTTCATAATCCTCTTTTGAGAAAACACGAATCATTCCCATATCTGTGTTAGAATATCCTGCGTCCCGCTGAAATATGTCTATTGTATTGCCCTCACTGTGGATAATATATGGAATATAGCTATATTCTGACATATCTGTCATTTTTCTTCCCTGTGCCGTCACTATCTGCTGCATTTGTTCCTGCAAATAATTACGCTGCTCCTGCGTTGGATACTCTTTATAATAGAAAGATAAATTCAGCTCTTTACTTTTTGCAAGCGCATCTTCCAGCCCTGCATACATACACACAGTTGTGGAAATAATTACCATAACCATAGTTGATAAAATACAAATATTTGCCAGCCCGACGGCGTTTTGTTTCATACGATAAAGCATCCCTGACACGGTTATAAAATGTTTCGTCTTATAATAATACTGCTTATTTTTGCGCAGAAGTTTTAAAAATGCAATGCTCCCCGCCATAAAAAGCCCATATGTTCCAGCAATTACCAAAATTACAGCAATAAAAAACATATTAATTGCTTCAATCAATCCGCTGACATTAGCTGCGAAATAATATCCCACGAGAATACATCCAATACCAGTTACCGCAAACAGCCATTTTGCCTTCGGTTCGCGCTCCCCCACATTTCTGCTGTGCAAAAGTGCAATAGGGTTGGCTAGTTTTACCTGCATAAAATTATACAGCAGCAAAATAAGATACATTATTCCAAACAATTCTGCGGTCTGTAAACACCCCCACCATGATATATAAAATGGTATACTTTCTGACAGTCCTGTCAGTTGATACAAAAACATGGTCAACAATTTGCTGACAACAATGCCGACCGCCAATCCGCCGATAACAGACACTGCATATAAAATCAGCGCCTCCCAAAGCAGCACCCATATAATATGTTTCTTTTCCATCCCAAGAATATGAAACATTCCCAGTTCCTTGCGCCGTCTTTTCATTATAAAGCTATTTGTATAAAAAAGAAAAATGCAAACACAGATGCCTACAATCACAAGCCCCATTGTCAGCACAATGCCTAGCGTTTCTGACCCACGAATATTCGATACACCCTCATTCCCCTGTATTGCCCGCATAGCATAAAACAACATAGAAGATAAAATTCCCACTAAAATATATGGCAAATAAAACTGCTGGTTACTTCTTAAATTTGTCACAGCAAGCCTTCGGTATAAATGTTTCATAAATTTCATTCCTTTCCTGTACTCACGAACTATTAGATTTTTCTTTCTAAAATATCATAAAACTTTTGAATTCTATGTCAAATTCCTACCAATTCCCATCTTTTAAAGTCAATGTATCTGATATTTTTGTGTAAAACTGCTCATTTGTCATATCACCGCGATAAAGCTGATGAAACACTTCTCCATCTTTTATAAACAATACTCTCCCCGCATGGCTCGCGGCTTTTGTGCTGTGTGTCACCATTAATAGTGTCTGCCCGTCACTGTTAATATCCCGAAATACGCGTAAAAGTCCTGCTGTCGCTTTCGAATCCAGTGCCCCCGTCGGCTCATCAGCTAAAATAAGCTGCGGATTTGTAATAATTGCGCGCGCAACTGCCGTGCGCTGTTTCTGCCCGCCTGATACTTCATATGGATACTTCGGTAAAAGTTCCGTAATGCCTAAACGTTCCGCAATCGGTGCAATTCTCTGCTCCATTTCCGATACAGCTTTTCCTTGCAAGACCAGCGGCAATAAAATATTATCCTTTATGGAAAAGTTGTCCAACAAGTTAAAATCCTGAAACACAAATCCCAAATTATCACGGCGAAATGCTGATAATTCTTTATCCTTAATTTCCACAATGCTTCTGCCGCCCAGAAGTACCTCGCCGCCTGTCGGCTTATCCAATGCTGCCAGAATGTTGAGCAGCGTCGTTTTACCAGAACCAGATTCCCCCATAATTGCCACATATTCACCATTTTCCACAGTGAAGTTCATATTAGCAAGCGCCTGCACCTTTGTGCCACCGAAACGCGTTGTATAAATTTTCTTTAAATTTTTTACCTCTAAAATTGTCATATCTTTATCATTCCCTTTACATATTTTTTTGTAAACTTATTATAACAAAGAAAGGAAATGCAAGCCATTGATTTAACTTACATTTCCTTGTTATTTCTTACGTTTTTGTAAGATTCGGATATGATTTCATCTTAATTTTCAAAGGTTTATCAGTTCCTATCAGCACTCTTGAAATACCCAAACACATATGATAAAATATCTCTGCAATTACATTTAGCTACATTCTATTATCACAGGGGGAATTTTATGAAATTTCTAGTGAATCGCAAAATCATGCATACTTACAATCTTGCACTGGATGCATGGGGGCAAAGTACAGAAAATGGCTTGAAGATGGTCGGCTGCCTACATACAACTGCATAAATAGAACCTAATCCCATTAAAGGGCTGTCAGAAAATAATGTATTTTCTACAAGTATCAGATATCATATGGTTGATTTGATATCACAATGATAGATTGAAGATAAATCATATTTCCTAACAGCCCATTTTTTAATTTTTAAAATTACAATGGTTCAAATTGATAGCAGAAGCTTAGGAACTGTCAATAAATAACTTATTTATTAAATACACCCTTTAAAGCATCCGCAACTTTAGATACACCATCTAACGTTAGTTTTGCCTTTACACCATCAATGATTTTCATAACCATATCATCTGGTAAATCCACACCAAATAACTTCTCAATTACCTGAACAGGTTCTTTCTCAAACTGTTCTTTAATATGAGGATTCTTAGTTACTTCCTCTACCACCTTATTAATCTGCTCTTTGATATCCATTGCTTTACCTCCATTTTTACAAAAGCCAATTTTAAACATTTGTTTATCGCTGTCTAATTTACTCAGCTAAACCACTTTGTTATTGTATCATCTAAACCTCTCACTTACAAGATAAATTATAAATTTCATTTACCCATCATTTGCATACCTTATCACAATCTTCGCCTGTGTGCCCTCCCCCTCCTTTGACGTAATAACCAGTTTATGCCCCAGTCTATCCAGTATCTGCTTGCAAAGATAAAGCCCAATTCCTGTAGATTGTCTGCCTGCACATTGGCTGTCATGTCCATTATATCCTGTATAACCTCTTTCGCAGACGCGCGGCAAGTCCTCTGCTTTAATACCAATACCAGTATCTTCTATTATAATGTATAACTCCTGATACAAAAATCTATCTTTTTTCTTCATCCAATTTGCAGCTCTATTTGAGGATAATTTTGAATACAAATCTGTATTCTCATTAAAATCCAATATTTCATTTTTCTGTGCTTCCCATAAAGGATTGTATTCTGCTTTTTGACATTCTTCTGTGTTGTGTTCTTTGTATTGTGTTTGAATGGTTATACCGCCTGCTTTTGTATATTTTATTGCATTAGATAAAAGCTGCCCGATTACAAATCCAAGCCATTTATCATCTGTTACTGCCAAAAGCTGCGTTGGTTCATAATGGAGATAAAGCTTCTTATAAATAAATTGTGCTGCATATTTATGTATGGTATTCTTTATCACAGAGTCAAGATTCACTTCCCGAATCACAAAGTCATTGGTGTTTGCTCCAAGGCGTGTATATTGCAGTGCCATATCAACATACTGTTCAATCTTAAAAAGTTCTTGCTGTTTTTTTGTTGTATTTATGACAAATATGTCATTTTCTATCGCATCGTCAAAGTCTAATTCTTCATCGATTAACAGCTTTAAAGCAGCAATTGGTGTCTTTATCTGATGCACCCACATTGCATAATACTCTGTGATATCCCGCTGGCGGTCGAATATCTCATTTTGTATGGATTCCTTTTCCTTCTCCAAAAGGCGAAGACATTCTTGATACTGTGTTTCGTAAAGATATTGTGACGAAGGCATTCCGTTTGTGCTTACTGTAACAGATTTTATCAACATCTCCAGCTCTTTGCAATGGTTACGATATCTCCATGTCCCAATACCTGCTATAGCGACGGTAAAGGCGACGCAAATCAGCAATCCATACGCGATTTCCCTCCACTCAATATGATTTAGCAGCATAACAGCCGTCATTAACAAACCATTCACACTTACAGCCAAAAACCATTTTATATTTTCTCGAATAAAAATGATAAAATATTTCATTTATATACCCCAACATGTCATCTATACTTTTTTATATACGATATCCAATTCCTTTTTTGGTCACAATCCATGCACCAAGTCCAATTCCATCCAACTTTTTACGCAATCGGTTTACATTGACAGATAACGTATTTTCATCAATATAGCTGTCACTTTCCCATAATTTTGTCATAAGCGCCTCCCTTGTAACCACACGGTTCTTATTTTCCATTAATGTCTGTAATATCCGAAGTTCATTTTTGGTTAGTTCCAATCTTTCATTTCCGTAAATTAATACAGCTTCCGTAAGATTCAACATTACACCGTTATGTTCCAGCACTGTACTTTGACTAACAAAATCATAAGAGCGCCGTAGCATTGCTTGTATTTTTGCCGTTAATACTTCCATATCAAACGGCTTGGGAATAAAATCATCTCCGCCCATGCTTACTGCCATTACAATATTCATATTGTCAGCGGCAGAGGAAAGAAATATCACAGGTACTTTTGATATCTTACGAATCTCACTGCACCAATAATACCCATTATAATAAGGAAGCTTAATATCCATTAGCACCAAATGCGGCGCTGTCTGTGCAAATTCTGCTGTTATATTTGAAAAATTCCGTGCACAGCGGACTTGATAATCCCATTTTTCCAAATGCAGTTTTAAACTATCTGCAATTGTTTCATCATCCTCTACAATAAAAATAGTATACATATTTGTTATCATTCCTTTCGCTCCGTTTAAGGCATAAACAAGAGATAAAAGATACTTTATCGCTTCACAGTGTAAATTTTCTATCACTCTTCATTCTTTTTGTATCAAACACAAAGCATACTCTAACATTAATAAATTTTTTCTATAGTCTAATTTTGTATGGCTTGATACATCTCCATCACTACGATTTCTTACGTTACAATTCACACTCATGCCAGTTTTTATCAGCTTATAGGTTAATGAGGTGTGAATTATAACAGATTTTGCACACAAAATGCGAAAGTAAAAAAGCGAAAGCTTTTAGCATTTTGGCGCATGATTCCCACTACTTTGGCGTGGGTGTGAAAAGTAACTTTCTTACAGACAGCGCAGTCCAAATTTCAGATATTTCTCTTGTTTTTTTTACTGCCAGAGTTTATAATATCATGTGAACCTGTTCTGCACAAGCAGGGACTAACAGGTTCTATCATATATTTTAGGAGAATTAGAATGATTTTATTTATTGCAACAGCTTCATGCAAAGTCTTTGCGGGCAGTACAACGATTCCATACGTTGTATTAGAATGCATGAAGCGAATCAAATAAATCTGCCCACTCGAGCCAGTTAAAATGACTCCAAAGACTTTGCAAACACCAATTCATTTATTATTTGTTCCAATATTTTATATTTTTTATTTTATATTTTTTATTCTTTATTTTATAAATGAAGGGAAGCAAAGTCTATGAAAAATTATATTACAACACTACAAGAGATGAAAACATTTCTGCTGCTATGGATTACACAGTCATTCTCAGGGCTTGGCAGCGCTATTACAAGCTATGCTTTGGTAATTTGGTCTTATACACAGGAAGGTTCTGCTCTAATAACCGCACTTTTAATGGTAAGTTCATATGCGCCATATGTGCTGTTGAGCATTTTTGCTGGTGCATTAAGCGACCGTTGGAACAAGAAAATTACAATGCTAGTATGTGATACTGTTGCGGCATTCACGACGGTAATTATGCTTATTCTGTTAAGCAATCACGCTTTGCAGATATGGCATTTATACTTAATTAATGCGGTAAATGGACTTATGAATACCGTACAGCAGCCAGCTTCCGAGGTTGCAACAACGCGCGTTTTACCGAAAAAATACTATCAGCGTGTAGGCGGACTGCGTTATTTTGCCAGTTCTCTTAACTCTATCATGACGCCGATCATTGCCACCGCAATATTAGGACTTGCTGGAATGGGCGCAGTGATAGCTTTTGATTTATTTACATTTGTCATTGCATTTATAACACTTGCTTTTTGTATTCCGATTCCCGAAGGCGAAGAAACAAAAACAGAGCATGAGAAATTACTAGTTTCTGCGAGAAAAGGTATTACATATTTAAAGCAGGAAAGCGGTATTTTTAACCTGATTCTTTTTCTTGCAGCAATTAATTTGGTAGCGTCTATCTACGACGCAGCGTTTCCAGCAATGATGCTTTCACGAAACGGAGGCAGTGAAAAAGTACTAGGATTGGTAAATGCAGTTATTGGTATTACAACATTTGCAGGAAGTGTTTTGACCGTTTTCCTTAGGAAACCCAAAAGCCGAATACGCGTTATCTGCAACTGCCTCTTGTTTTCTATGAGCACAGAAAACTTCCTATTGGCACTTGGAAACACTCCACTAATATGGTGTATTGGTGGCTTTCTAGGCTGGATAGCCATACCACTTATGAGCACAAATTTAGATGCAATCATGCGGCTCCATGTGCCAGAGCAAATGCAGGGACGTGTGTATTCCGTCCGCAATTCACTGCAATTTTTTACAATCCCAATTGGGTATTTCCTAGGCGGATTTCTTGTGGACTGGGTATTTGAGCCATTTATGGCAAAACAGGAAGCAACCAGTATTTTTGCAAAATTATTTGGCACTGGAAAGGGCTCTGGTGCAGCGGCACTGTTCTTTGTAATTGCCTTTGCTGGAATCGGTGTCTGCTTATATTTCCGCAATAATAAACAAATTTGGGAATTAGAAAAAACAAATTAATACCACTATAATATAACAACTGAATATTGATGATGCACCGCCGGTAAAAACTTCTCAAATACATCAGATACCTTAAGCCGCAAGCTTGAAGTGTTGATGCAAGGGTGACAGCCAAAATATTCGCCCATGAAAATATCTTTATCCACTAACAACGTTACATTATTTTCTGTATCGTTCATTAATCCCATTACGCTGACCGATCCGGGCGTAATATCCAGATATTTTTCCATAAATTCCGGCGGTGCAAAAGATAATCTTGCACTGTTAATTTGATGTGATAGTTCCTTTGTTTTAAATTTTTTGTCCTTGCGCAGCATAAGTAAATAGAATTTTGTTTTCTGTGTATTGCACAAAAACAAATTTTTGCAGATAACTGCTGGTGAAAGTATTTTGTCAATTGCAGCGCAAGCTTCCATTGTTTCCGCCGCTTCGTGATCGACTCGCTCATAAGGAATGGCAAGCGATTCCAACAAATCATAAACTCGAATTTCTTTCTCCAACCGCCCTGTAATATCCGCTGGACGGCCTTTTGTTAAGTGCATTATCATTATTTAAAATCCCCCATTATATTATATTCTAATCTTTCCATTGTCGTTTTGGATTTGTATTGTTACTTTTCTATTAATATTATCATATTTTAGCTAATTTTGCTATTTTCGCACCATAGTGCAAAGTCCTAGGCCGAACTGTTACAAAAATTTTACAAATTTGTAAAAAAAAATTGTAAACACTTTATAAACGTGCTAAACTATATATTAAATATTACAGTTCAGGCATACCCTTATCTAAAATAGTTTTGATAAATCATTTTATTGGGTTGTAAATGTGCAGTTTAAATACATTTTCATTGTAAAAAGTTACTGACAAATTTAAATAATTTATAATATTGCTGAACTGTATCAATGATACTGTAAAGGAGATTGGGAAAATGAAGCGAAAAATTATGGAAAAAAAGCAGCGTTTCCAATATTGTACGGCTGTAATGGCAACAGTGCTGCTCGTTAGTGCAAACGGCTTTTCAACAGCAGCGCAAGAGTCAGGAAACACCAAGACAATGCAATCATGTATTTACTTAGAAACAATAGACAGTGGAGGCAGTCAAGAATCTACAATAAAACAAAAACTGCTTTCACAAACGGCTAAGGAAAATATGGTTATAGAATCAGAAAGTTCGTCAATGCCAGAAAGTAATACATTAGAAAATACCGATACCAGCATAGAAGAAACTTCCTTCGATTCTACCAGTACAGTCAAGGAGAGTAGTTCCATTTTGGAAAGTGCTTCCGCTGGAGAAAACGAAACTGTTTCCAATACTAATCACAATTCTGAGAACACAGATACGGAAGTTGCTGACATAGAAGTTGCAGAAACGGAAGTCGCTGACATAGAAGTTACAGAAACAGAAGTCGCTAAAACAGAAGTGGTGGAAACAGAAATCGCGGAAACAGAAATCACGAAAACAGAAATCGCGGAAACAGAAGTCACGGAAACGGAAGTCGTTGAAACAGAAGTCATGGAAACGGAAGTCGTTGAAACAGAAGTCGCGGAAACAGAGATTGTAGAATCTCCTTCTACTAATGGAAGCGATACTGTGGAAGCAGAATCCGATCCCAGCAACACAGAAAATGGTAGTTCCTGTATCTGTGATATCCGCTGCAGTGACAGCAGTGTCAATCAAAACTGCCCTGTATGTACAGAAAATTTTGCAGATTGTACAGCAACCATTATAATTGATCTTATTGAAACACCCATAAACGAAAATGTTGTCTGGTTTTGCTCTTTGATTGACTCAATGCCAACCGCTGAACAACTTTATGCCGAAGCACCAAATTCTAGGGACGAACTCTACAATATATGGCTTTCGGAAACAAAGGAAATTCTTCTGCAAATAGGCGAACTGCAAGAACAATATCGTTTGTTCTCGGAGGAAGATAAGGCTTATATAGGAGCAGACAGGAAATCAAAATTGGATGCACTTGGAGAAATGGCAGGGAAGCTGTTGGAGGATAATGTTGTATATGATGTAGATCAAACGATTTCCGAAGATGATAGTCCTCTCCGATATATGATTACTGTTGAAAATAATAATGTATACGAAGTAAAAGTCATCGCCAACAGCAATTATGGCACATCATTAAATGGAGTAATTGAAATTCCTGAAACAATACATTTTGATGATAAAGAATATAAAGTAACATCCATTGATAGTAGTGCTTTTTTTGAGTGTAAAAGCATAACAAATGTGATCATCCCAAGCAGCATTAAAAGTATTGGAGCATCCGCTTTCAAGGAATGCACAAACTTGACAAATATAACATTGTTCAATAATCTTCAAATTGGTAATTGGGCATTTGAAGGTTGTACACAGCTTAGTACAATGACAATCCTTGTACCTGATGGCACCCCTATTATACCTATAACGGTTGCAAATCCTAATGCCTTTGGAAACTGCCCAACTAATCGAAATATTGTTTTTCAAACAGCAGACGGCACAGAATTAACCAACAAGACTACACCAAGACTTGTAACCGCATTCAATGCATATAGGACAGTAGATGACGGCAACACAAACGATGATTTATGGTATGGATGGAAGCTAAAAACTCCAACATTCACAGTAACGCCAAACATTAACAAAGATAATGCTCCTTGGTCAGATCATAATAGGATTTTCGCTCTGAAAATGGCAGACAGCGACGAATTAATAACTGATTTAACTGCTGTAAAAAATGGCACTTACACAATCGTTGATATAACTACTGATAGTAATAATCCATTCGATACCGGCGCATCAGTAACAGTAAACGACGATGATACTACTAATGACCAACCAATTAACTATTATACTGTTACATTTTATGACCCTGACAATGCATATGATAACAACACCGCACAAAATCCGCAAATTATCTTAAAAGACCAACTTGCGGTTCAACCACCAGACCCAATAAAAGATGGATTGACATTTGATGGCTGGAAAACTGCAGCACAAAACGGACAACCATTTGATTTTGAAAGCACAAAAATAACAACAACAACATCTATCTACGCAAGTTGGATTGACGACGCAAAACAAGAGCACAAAGTCACAATTAAAGTGCGATTAGATGATACGGAATGGACAAACCACAACAAAACATTTATGTTAAAAGGATCCGATAATAGCCTAATTTCACCAGATCAAGCAGTTGACGGAGAATACAGCATTATTGATACTACAAGTGATGAATTGGATACAGGTATTACTGTCACGGTAGGAGGTTCCGATGCGGAAGCAACTGTCGATTATTATACAATAACCTTTTATAACGATTCCGAAGTGCATAATACACAAATTGTTTTAAAAGGACAAACAGCAAAAGCACCCTCAGAGCCAACCAAGGAAGGATATACCTTCGTTAAATGGAAAATCTCCCAAGATGGCGATACAGAATTTAATATGTCCACTCCAATTACAGCAAGAACAGATGTTTATGCAGATTGGAGCACCGATACTTATTATACAATTACGCCCTCTAAAGAAGGAAATGGCACAATCTCACCAGATAAAGAAACAAAAGTAAAATCTGGTGATGAAATCGTTTTTACTTTTACCCCTGAAAATGGTTATCACATTAAAGAAATACTTGTTGATGATATAGTCACTCAAATATCTGAAAATACATATACATTCACCAATGTAATCGAAAACCATACAATAAAAGTAATTTTTGAAGCAGATGACCCCAACGATAAGGACGATAATCCTGGCGGTGATGACGACAAACCCGGTGATAATCCTGGCGGTGATGACAACAAACCCGGTGATAATCCTGGCGGCGATGACAACAAACCCGGTGATAATCCTGACGGTGATGACGACAAGCCCGGTGATAACCCTGGCGGCGACGACAACAAGCCCGGTGATAACCCTGGCGGTGATGACAACAAACCCGGTGATAATCCCGGCGGTAATGACGACAAGCCCAGTGATAATCCTGGCGGCAGCGACAATAAGCCCGATGATAATAACAAACCCGATAACGACAACAAACCCAGTGATGACAACAACAAGCCCAGCGGCGGCGATACCCCAACCACTGGTGGTGAAAACAGTAGCGGCAACTCAAATTTAAACGATAGTTCCCCTACTTCCTCAAGTACAGTTAGCAGCGCCGCTTCCAACCCAGCGGCAGTTGGTACTATGCCGTCCGCAGTAAATATTGCACCAAACAGTATTGATCCAAATGCTACTATACCAAACGACATTACCGATTCGGCTTATATAACTGCCGGCAATATTGCTCCCGAAGGCACATTCTCTGATTCTGCCAAAGACGCAGAACCCCAAACCGGAGAAGCCTATGGTATAAAACCATATGCCTTACTCGCTATTATTGCAAGTATTATATTGCTTCTACTGCAACTGCTGGAAACAAGAAAAAGAAAAAATACCATGCCAACAGAAAAAAAAGAAGAAAGCTGGCAGCCGCCTCTAAATACGCCAATTTTTTGCTGCAAGGCATTGCCACAAAAACAGAACAATTTGATTTTCAATTATCAGGAAATCAAAAAGAAACCAGCGAAGCCATGCCTTCCTTCAATTATGGAAAATTTCAAACATTGGCACACAAAGCAACAAAATAACAATACACTTAATTTAATAGTTCAACAGCACTTTCAACAAAATCATTATAAAATATTAGGAGTAATATGGACAAAAAGAAAACAATACTTTTGTTTGTCAGGATAGTGCTTCTTATAATAATTATAATATGTCTGATCCGAATGGGTCAGACATATTATTTATCTATCCGGCATCAACAACAACAGAAAACACTCAGCCAATCCGTAAAAACAACCCAAAATCAACCTTTACTGGAACAAACACAAACCGAGAATCAAAATATGATCCCCACAGCCGAGAATTATTTTACGGAATCTGCGTCTGCATCAGATTTGCATACAGAAAATAACCCTGACAAAACCGCTGTGCAAAAACCTGAAATTTTGGAACAGTATCAAACACTTTATAATGAAAATCAAGATTTGATTGGCTGGCTTTCCATACCAGATACAAATATTGACTATCCTGTAATGCAATGTAATGACAATGAATATTATTTACACCATAATTTTTATCGAGAAGAAGATAAATATGGCTGCCTATATGTTAAGGATATTGCAGATGTGAATACGCCTGCGACAAATTTTATTATTTATGGCCACAATATGAAAGATGGTTCCATGTTTGGCAATTTAGATCAGTATCAAGAACAGACATTCTACCAAGAGCACCCATTTATTCAATTTCATACACTTTATGAAGAACGCACTTATCAGGTTCTGGCAGTATTCTATTCACAGGTTTATCAAAAGGATGAAAATGTATTTAAGTATTATCAATTTTATCAAGCCAATACGGAAGCAGAATTTTGGGATTTTTATGAAAATATAATGACGTCTTCACTGATTACAAGCGATGTGACAGCAACGTTCGGCGATACGTTTTTAACACTCTCCACCTGCGCCTACCATGTAGAAGACGGCAGATTTGTTGTAGTAGCAAAACGAATAAACTAGTCGCATGAGAAAAGCAATGCAGACTATATCAAGAAAATTTAAAGTTTATATCCACTGCATTCATTATTTTTTTCTAACCGCAGATGCGCTCCAATTACAATAGCCTTTGCATCTGTTCCATGCCCAATTTTATGTGTCACCGCAATAGGCAGATGCTTTCCGGCTAATTTTTTTACAAGCATTTCCATTGTCGGCTGACACGCTTCTGCTTCCATCTGTGTAAAAGTTCCCAGCAAAATTCCGGCAATTTTCTGAAAAGCCCCTAGCTGCTGGAGCTGACAAAGATACGTTTCCATTTGCGCAACGGTTCCCGAATAGGCTTCCAGTAGTAGTATTTTATCCTGTAAATCTGGCATATATTCTGTGCCTGCCAGCTTTAAAAAGCAACGGATATTTCCACCAACTACACATCCCTCCATTAATTGTCCCTGCACAAAAATATATTCCCATTGAAACAAAGCAGTTCCCTGATCTATTAACGTATTTTGAAAATCAGCACATTGTTGCCTGCAATGGTCATAAATTAAATTTCGTACTTGGTACAGCACTGAAACTTTCTTCGTCTTTGCGTAAATTGCATTGATAATTGTAGTTAAATCGCTGTATCCCCAGAATCTTTTCGTACAATTAGCTATCACGGAATAGTCCAAATACGGCAAGATACCATTCGCAATATCACCGCCAGAAATATCAAATATTTCTGTGATTTCGTCGTTTTGATAGAAGTCCATAAGCGCCTTGGCACGCTCAATAGCCGTTGCACTATAAACATTTTCTCTTTCATAAATATAGGGGCTGAATACTGCTTCTATGCCGATTATACGAAGTGTTTCTTCTAACGCCCTAATTTTTTCGGCATAATTTACCCGCTGCCCATTAGAGCAGCATACAATACCTGCTTTTTTTCGTTTTGTTTCCATATACACCCCCTACTCAGAAAATCTTATTCTTAGGAATTGTCAAAAAATAACTTGTTAATTTGACGCCGTATAAATGTTCAGTTGCAAAGAAGATAATCGCGGGCGTAGCGGGCTACATTAAGATTATCTGATGCTGCAGATGGACATTTATACAAGTCAAATTGATGCGTTATTTATTGACAGTTCCTTACCGACTTCCCGCCTTTTTTATATCGTTCTATCATACATCCAGCGAGGCTATATATTCCTCATATTCTGTACCATGACAGCCTGCGTCCATAATATGATATGTTTCTAATAATTCCTCTGATTCAATATCGTCTTCGCCGCCAAACGGAATTACATAGATTTTGGCACTGCCCTGCTGCTCCCAGAAACCTTCTTTACGCAGTTTTCCCAATGCTTCTGCTGCCCACATACGAATCTGCTCTGCTTCGTCCTCAAAAGCTTCCTCAAATTCTAATGTATTTTCATAATACCATTCAAAGGCTGCTTCCTCCAGCTTGTCCTTATCCTTTTCGGTAATACTAGAGCACATATACAAACTATTTTGCTCTAAATATTCCTCCATTTTTTCAAACAAAGACGTTTGCGCGCATTCCACGTTCCACTCTGCCCATGCCTCAAAACGATAATAACTTTCTTCTTCCTTCTCACAGTCCTCGATATTTTCCTGATAATCTTCTTCTGTATTAAAGTAAACCTGCGTCTTAAAGCTATCATAATATACTTTCTGTATGGTGTTCCCAATCTCAAATGAAATGCCATAAATCGTCTGCTCTGCATATCGTTGCTTTAATTTCGGAAAATAATCTTTCACCGCCTCAAGAAACAATGACTGAAATTGCTCTTTCTTCAGCCAAATCTCCATATCCTTCTTTTGATACCGCTCCGTTAAAATCTCTACTGTTTTGTCTGTCAACATCTATAACCTCCTACATTCGTTTCTGCTATTATAGCAATGATTCCATTGAATAGCAAGCAAAACAATTATAATAAAACATTGATTGTATCACGTTTTATTTCTCATATACCAAGCACTCGCTATTTGCATCGTTGTCGTCGGTCAACGATGCCACCGCATCGCTTCCTTCCTCCGCCTTGTACTGATACAACTATCTATCACTTTGTATCCAAGAATTAAGGAAACGGTGTACTAGTAATATAAGCGATTCCAGCAATCTTTAAATTTGCGCCAATCATTAATGCATTTTACAAATGTCTGATGGGAAAAATATACTTCATAAAATTTTAATTGCAAAATTTTGAATAAAAGAATAAAATATATTTGAATTTTACATAAAAATACACTTTTTTAGGAGGTTTCATCTATGAATCATAAGGTAGCAACTTTATTAAATGAACAAATAAATAAGGAATTTTATTCTGCATATCTTTATCTTGATATTGCAAATTTTTATACGCGCAAAGGGCTTGATGGTTTTGCAAACTGGTATGAAATTCAGGCAAAAGAAGAACAAGATCACGCAATGCTCATGTATCGCTATTTGCAAAATAACGGCGTAGAAGTAACATTGGAAGCAATCGCCAAACCAGATAAAACATTTGTAACATTAACTGACCCATTAAAAGCTGGTCTTGAACATGAACAATATGTTACTTCTCTGATTAACACAATTTATGAGGCAGCACACGAAGACAAAGATTTCCGTACCACACAGTTTTTAGACTGGTTTGTCAAAGAGCAAGGCGAAGAAGAAAAAAATTCTATGGATCAGATCACCCGCATGGAACTTTTCGGTGATGATGCGCGAAGCCTTTATATGCTAAACAGTGAATTGGCAGCACGTGTATATACTGCGCCTTCGCTGACGTTATAATTTTAGTATTGTACATTGTTTTAAATCAAATAAATGTTAAAAAATGCATTCAATAACAACAGTCCAGCCTTGCTGAACTGTTATAGGATATCCCTACCTATATAAAACTCCCACATTATAACTTGTCGGGAGTTTTTGGTATTAGTAATGATATTTTTTCCTTTTCCCCAACAAAAACAATAACGTCAGTATCACTGCCATTACTTCCGCTGCAACAACCGACCACCATATTCCATCTAAGCCCCATATCAAAGGAAATGTCAGCACGGCTGTGCACTGAAAAACCAATGTACGGAAAAATGAAATTAGTGCAGAAGTCAGCCCGTCATTGAGCGCTGTAAAGAAAGAAGATCCAAATATTGCAAACCCTGACATTAAGAAAGAAAATGAAAATATACGAAACGCATACGCTGTCATTTCCAAAAGTTCCACGTCATAGCTTACAAATATCAAGGCAAACGGACGCGCCAGTATCTGTCCAGCAGTAAACATTACAATCGAAAAAATTCCTATTAAAATCGTACTTTTTCTACGCAAATTTTTTAACTCTTCGTAATTCTGCGCCCCGTAATGATATCCGATAATCGGTGCACCACCAACAGAATAACCAATAAATATTGCTTGAAAAATCATACTCACATACATTAAAACACCATATGCAGCAATACCATTCTCACCTGCATATTTAATTAATTGTATATTAAAAAGCATTCCCACAAGCGACATAGATATATTACTCATTAATTCCGAAGAACCATTTGCACAGGCTTTTAAAAGCGCCGGCACGTCGATTTTACATTTTACCAGCCGCAGATAACTGCTATTTTTACGCCCAAAATAGATAAGCGGAACTACTCCTCCAACAAATTGACTGATTGCGGTTGCCGCTGCTGCGCCTATCAATCCCCATTGAAAAACAGCGACAAATAGTGCATCCAATACCATATTGGCAACGCCTGCTGCAATGGTTATGTATAATCCCAGCTTTGGTTTTTCAGCAGTTGCAAACAGACATTGAAACTCATACTGCAAAATATAAAATGGAATCGCAGCTAACAAAAACCTTCCATAGATAACACTGTTGTCTAATAATTCCCCAGCAGCTCCCATTAGCATAGCAATCGGACGAATAAAAATAAATCCAAACACTGCTATGAAAATACCACAGACTGTTGCTGCATAAACGATTAGAGAAAATAATTCATTTGCCTTTTTTCTGTCACCCTCCCCCATAGTTTTCGCGATTAACGCGCCGCCGCCAGTACCAAACATAAAGCCCACGCAGCCAAAAATCATTAACAGAGGCATAATAAAATTAACTGCCGCAAACGGTGTTTTCCCCACAAAATTGGATACGAAAAATCCATCTACTACGCTATAAACAGACGTAAAAACCAACATTAAAATAGAAGGAAAAGTAAAGCGTATTAAACGTCCAAAATTAAAATGATCCGATAATTGAATACTATTTTTCTTCATGTTTTTCTATCACCTTTATACCTAATTCATTATTTAATCTGCGAAAACCACCTATTTGCAAAGTCTGCAACGGCTGGAACAAGGGCTTTAATATCCCAATCGGTTGTATTCACCGTAAGATGATAGCCGCTTCGTTCTCCCCAGCGGCTTCCTGTTATAATCTCCCTTGTCTGCTGGCGGCTTTTATCAACACTGCGAATTTTCCGTTCTATCTCCCGATTAGTCAGCCTTTCTTCCTCCTGCGCACGCTCCATACAACGCCTAATTTTTGCCTGCATATCTGCACACACAAATAGATTAAACGGTTGATATGCCTTTAACAAGACATCTGCATTGCGCCCGATTATTACGCAGTCACGCCCCAATTTTGCAATCTCCTCAATCACCTTTTTCTGCTCTAACAGTAGATTTGTCTGTGTTTTTTGCAATGTCATCTGCCCCATGGTACTTCCCACAAAAGACTGTCGGAAATGAAGCAGCATATTTTTATTTGCGGAATTTTCCATAATTGCTTCTGCATAACTTTTATCTAAACCTTTGCTCGCCGCAGCCGCTTCGATAATTTCCTTATCGTAATAATCAAATTTCAGCAAATCAGCAAGCCGTTTTCCCAGTTCCCTTCCGCCGCTTCCAAACTCACGGCTGATTGTTATAATCCGCATTGTCATTTCCTCCTTGTATAACTTTTGCCTTTTCTTTTAATGCCTGTAAAAATTTTTCTGTTAATTCCAGATATTTTTCTACATCTTCCTGCGCCCACGAAGCAAAAATTTCATTTTCCGCCTGCAAAACGCGCCCCGCTGTCCGCCCCGCCAGTTTTTTGCCCTTCTCGGTCAAACACACCACTTTATTCTTCGCTCCAGCCATCTCCAAGTAAACAATCCCCTCCGCTTCCAATTTACGGATTGCGGAATTAATTGTCTGTTTATTTAATCCCGTAAAACGGCAGATTTCCTTTAACAGGCGGCGATCGCCACTCTCCAAAATAGCATAAAGAATCATGCCTGCACTGTCCGACATTCCCAGTTTTAAATACATTTCATGATATGCCGCACCTGTTTCACCAAATAAATAATTATAACGTTTTAATTCTTTTGAAACATTATCCATCATTTCCACTCCCATCTCTTGCTGAAAGCAATATATATCTATCAAATTATTGTACGATTTCGTACTGTTGATTATAGTCCGAAATCATACAAATGTCAATAAAAATATTTAGATTGCAGTATTGATCTATTAAGCTTGACTATCTGCATATAAATTACTATACTTATAGTAAACGAATTATACCTTTGCGTTTTGCATCCAAATCTAATTGAATACACAGCAGCTACAAAAAGTCAAAACGCAGATACAAAATGCGTTTACTATATATGCAGAAATGATTCTCTATTACAAATACTTTATTTATATTGACAATCGCTTAAATTTGCCAATAATGCTGATTATACGCACAGCCGCACATAGGAAAATTGCCGCTTTGCAGCTGGCGCAACTAAACGGCAAATTTTTTTGCCGCTCAGTATAACAAGTGTATTTATTTTGAATGATATAATGAAATTTATCATTTGCAAGTATAAAAGGAGTTGTCATGATTGCAACAAAAAGAAAACGAAAATTGACGTTTGAAGGAAAAAATTATTACTGGTATATTCGGGAGGAAGGCACTGACTGGCGCAGTCCCGTTATCCATATTATTTCAGAGGATAAAAAACTGCGTCTGGCTTACCACTTTGACAGGGATATTGCAATAGGAACACAATATATTAAAGAACTTTTAGCTATGTATTTTACAGAATATCCTGGCGGCCACTAAAGTTTGCAATATCGCTGACGTACGAACATAAATATATCCTAAGCGATATAATAAGATTTATCACTCGTAACTCATGCGTATCACTATATTGGGAAAGGAATTATGGACAATGAGCGAAAGGAAGGAAAAACTCCACACAGAAGAATGCAAAATACTGCAATCTCATGCCAATTCTCTATACTATAATACTATGATTAAAGCGTCAAAAGGGTTAATTAAGAAACATGACCACAATATATAGAATATGTATGTCTGTCCAAATCACAATATATTGTACTATTCTTTTGAAAAATACCCTTTTGACGGGCTAATCATACTATACAACACATATAAAAACAGTTTATGCAACATCTACGGAAAATAGAGTACAGTTCCTAAGTATCCATACACATAAAAGAGAGCAGTTTAAATACTACTCTCTTACTAATTTCCCACTAAAAAATTTCAATGTTTTCAGCAACAATATTCCTAGTACCAACAAAACGGGGAATGCGATGGCTGCCAATATCCCTTTTCTTAAATCATTGGACTGTATACTAGACAGGTATCCTACCAATGTCGGGCCACCGGAACAGCCCAAATCTCCCGCAAGGGCAAGCAGTGCAAACATTGCTGTTCCGCCGTTTCGTATGGATGCAGATGCCTTGCTAAAGCTTCCGGGCCACATAATCCCTACTGATAAACCGCAGATTGCACACCCTACCAGCGATAAAAAAGGCGTTGGCGCTAAAGAAATACAAAGATAAGAAACAATGCATAAAATGCCGCTTCCCATCATAAATTTATCTAAATCCAGTTTATCACCAAATCTCCCATAAAAAGCCCGTGCACTTCCCATTAGAATGGCAAACGCCATTGGGCCTGCAAGATCGCCTAATGTTTTACTGACGCCTAACCCTCTCTCTGCAAAAGTTGAAGCCCATTGACTAACGGACTGCTCACTTGCACCAGCACACAGCATCATTAACATCAATACCCAGAAAACTTTATTTTTGCATAAGTCTATAATGGACATTCCGGTTTCACCTTCCGCAATAACTGGTATCATTGGGGTTTTAGCAAATAAAAACGTATTATATAGCGGCACAATTACCCAGAGAATGGTTAATATTTTCCAATTTTGTATCCCAAAAATACGAAAAAACAGTGTGGAAAGCAATACAACGCCCACATGCCCCCAACAATAAAATGAATGCAGCAGACTCATTGCTTTTTCTTTATTATCTGTTGGGCAGCTATCCATTATCGGACTAATTAACACTTCAATCAAACCGCCGCCAAGCGCATATATTGCAACGGAAATCAACAGTCCGGTGTATGCATTTGGAAGTATTTCCGGAAGAATGGCAAGCCCAAGCAACCCTGCCGCCGAAAAAATATGTGCAATCATAATAGATGCTCTGTAACCGATTTTGTCAACAAATCCTGTTGACAGCAAATCAACCAGCAATTGAATCCCGAAGTTAATCGTTATCAACATTGTGATTTGCCCCAGCGGTATTTGGTATGTACTTTCAAATGTTAAAAATAATAACGGAACAAAGTTATTCACAATTGCCTGCACAATATATCCGATAAAGCAGGCATACACTGTCTTTTTGTATTTTTCATTCATCAGTAAAACTCCTTTCATCAACATTACACCACCCTGTTTCCTTTCATCAATTTTTTAGAATAATTTACAATATGATAAAAATGTCAAAGGGTGCTAAATAATGTAATTTTTTCTATCCATTTTCTTATAGCCTTTACAATATGTCATTATATCATCATTTATATTTATTTCAATTGCATTTTCTCACAATTTAGTGTGATCCTAATATTGATACCGATTTCGATACCGAATAAATATTGCTACCGACAAAGCAAGTGCCATAAGTTCTGCGACTGGCGTTGCAAGCCAGATCCCGTTAACGCCCAGAAGCGCCGGAAGCACCAGCATGGTTATCAACATAAACACAAATGATCTCGAAAACGCAAGCACCGCCGAAACCAATCCGTTTGATAACGCTGTAAACATTCCGCTTGCAAATATATTAAATCCAATAAAAAACAACGCGATAGTGCAGATTCGATTGCCTGTAACCGCTAAATCATACACGGGATTTTCTGGACGGGCAAACACCGAAACCAGCGGTTTTGTTAATATAAAGGACACAGCTACCGTTAAAACAGAAATTGCGGCAATCACTTTTAAACTAATTGCAACCAATTTCTTCAGCTTTGATTGGCTGTCTGATAATTCGCTATGTGCGGCACGATTTTCCTGATAATGTTGCGACTTATTTTGCACGGTATTATTAAATTGATTATTGGAAAAGTCACCTTTTCTAATGTTTTTTCGAGATTTCTGCCCTTTCGAGATTCTTGTCTTTTCTAATGGTGTTTCGTGAATATTCTGCTCGCCATAATAATAACTAATCATGGGAGCAACACCATAAGAATATCCTGTATAGAGCGAACTAACAAACATTAGTACGTACATAATAATCGTTACTGCTGCCACACCATCCTCTCCCACATAGCGGAGCATTGTCCAGTTAAACATCATTGTGATAATTCCTGTAACAAGTGCGGTTGCCATTTCAGAACACCCGTTAGTAGCTGCATGGATAAGTACCCGAAAGCGAAACACTGGCTTTTTGAAATGCAGCAGACTTTTTTTCTGGCTAAACACGATAAAACCAACTACCGCTGTTACAGAATATCCAAGTCCTGTAGCAATTGCAGCGCCGCTGATGCCCATATCAAGCAATGCAATAAATACATAGTCCAACACCATATTTAATACCCCGCCTGCTACAGAACAAATAAGGGAAAGCGTTGCTTTTTCACTGGCAATCATATAGAGCGTAAAATTGTTCATAAGCAAAATAGGAATGGTAAACAGTAGATAACGGCTTAAATATTCCACACAATATCCCTCTACCTCCATAGATAAATGCATTCCTGCAAAAATGGAATCCATAAGCAGAAAGCCCAATACACTCATTATCATCCCAACCAGAATATTTACAAGTATTAAAAATGTAAAATCTTCTTTTGCTTCCTTACTTTTCTGCTGTCCCATTTTTTTCATAATTACCGCGCTGCCTCCCGTGGCAAGCATCGTAGAAATCGCCGTTACAAGCTGAATTATCGGCGCTGTCAAATTAATCGCAGACAATGCATTCGTTCCAATTAAATTAGAAACAAATAGACCATCAACCATTGTATAAAATGACATAAAAACCGTCATTGCAATGGTTGGAACAGCAAACTTTAAAATATTTTTTAAGGTAACTGGTTTTTCGTATACATTTTGGTTTTTCGCTGTGTTTTCCATAGTTATTCCTCCATTTCTTGATTAATATATTGCTTTTTATGGTTCTATTATGTATCATAAACTATACAGTAACTGTACAGTCAATAAGAAAATTTGAAAATATATGTTGATGCATCATTGGGTTTTTCCTTCTACGCAGCATATATTGCCTAATTATGCAATATAAACTGTACGAAATTTAAAATATTTTAATTTTGATTTGTTTATTTATCATTTTATATATGCTCACGAACGATTAGATTTTCCTTTCTGCCCGGCACGTATTGCCTGCTTATGCGATATGGGCTGTGCAGAAATTGGAAAATCTTAACGGTCGTCAGTATAATACTGGAGGATTTTAAAAATGGAGGAGAAAAGCAAACTGCTAACGATTGGGCAATTTGCAGCGCTGCATGGCATAAATAAAAAAACGTTGATATGGTATGATGAAATCGGCTTGTTTTCACCTGCTGTTGTAAATTCAGAAAACGGATATCGGTATTACAATTATTATCAAAGTTCCATTTTAGAAACCATTTTGCTGCTGCGGGAATTGGATGTGTCAATCGCCGAAATACAAGCGTTTATGCAAAACCGTTCGGCGGCAAGTTTAAAAATACTTTTAGAGGAAAAAATCGCCGCACTCGATCGCAATATTACCCATTTAAAATCGGTGCGCAAAACAATGTGCAACCATTATCAAAATATGGTAACGCTTCTGACAATGGATTTATCAAAAATCAACATTATAGAAAAAGAAGAACATTGTTTGGTAACTGTCGATATCAGCAAGGAAACCTCCTTTGACAAAGAAGTAGAAATGATTACTGCGGAAACACAAAAATACCAACTTAGACGTCTGCATGACGCCTCCTATGGAACAATGATTTCCGTTGCAGACCTGTTTCAAGGGAACTTTGGAAATTATTTTAAACTGTTTATTGAAATCCCTTATCCCATTCAAAAAACGGGGCTGCATATACAGCCTAGAGGAAAATATATTCAAGCATTTCATAAAGGAAACTGGGAAAACATAAAACAGAAATATCAAGAAATACTAAAATTTTCTTATGACCAAGGACTTACTTTAAGTGGTTTTTCATATGAAATTGGGATAAATGAAAATGTAATTGATTCAATTGAAGATTATATTACAAAGATTGAAATTCCTATCCATGGATAATATATTTCCGTTGATATCCTTATGCAGCTACGCTATAATAAACCATATTGATTTTCACAAAGCTTGTTTAACAAAATCAAAATACTTGTCCTATTTCATATTATTTTTGATTATCACGAAAAGAGGCACTATGACATCACAATCTATATTAGTAATTGAAGACGACAAAAAACTTAATAATTCAAACGCACAAATCCTAACAGAAGGGAGTCACCAATAATGCATTTGTTTATGTGTACAATGGCTGCTGGTTTAGAGGGGATTGCGGCTGAGGAATTATCTACCTGTTTCCCTAAAATAACAATGAAAGACATCAAACGTGGCAAAGTCTTTTTTGAGAGCGGCGAATCGCTCGAACATCTGCGCCGTCTGCGGTGTGTTGACAATATTTATCTAGTGCTTGGCACAATGCATATCGGAACACATAAAAACGATTTAGCATGCCTTGATCAAGCGGCTGCGCAGATTGATCTGCGCAGAGCCATTACATTTACTTCATTACAGGAAACGCCCCGCATCCTTGTCAGCGCAAGCAAAAAAGGCAAACATACTTATTCGCGGTTTGACTTATCTGCTCGCTTCTCACAAATATTAGTGCAAAAATATCATTATATAGAAGGCGGCAGCCAAAATTTTAATCTTGCGATACGTTTGGATTTAGAAAACGGGGAATGTATGGTTTCGGCGCAGCTTACAGAAGCTGCATTCCGGTTTCGTGGAAACTGCTATACATTTCAGGCAGGCGGTATCCGCCCGACGGTAGCAGCTGCGTTAATTTGGATTAGCCGTCCAGCGCCGGAAGACGTATTTTACGACCCTTTCTGCGGTTCCGGCACTATTCCAAGAGAGCGGGCATTCTACAAAGCACGGCGGATTATTGCAAGCGATATTAATGCTGAAATCGTTGCAAGCACACGAAATAATCTGCCAAGTCAGATAAAATTATTCTGCTGCGACGCACAGAAATTACGCGCCGCAGATCACAGTATTGATGTGATTGTATCCAATATTCCTTGGGGAAAACAGATTCCAGTTGACAATATTTTAAACTTATATACATCTTTTTTGCGGGAAGCGAAAAGAGTATTATCCGAAAAGGGGCGGATGGTTTTATTAACGGATCATGAGGAAATTGTGCAGGCAGCAACAGAAAATCAAATGAATATCCAACGAATTACAACAGTCAGCCTGCATGGATTGCTGGCAGGAGTGTATTATATTTCATAATCGCTGCCATTGTATTCGACAACAAAATATGATATTATAATTACATCTATAATTAACTATAAGTATAAGTAAATATATCTACTTATTTACAATTTATACTAGTACAGCATTGCGCAAATAACGCCGACTTACAACTATAATTATCTGAAACAGACCATGATTGCTATTTTAATAGCCGAAATAATATAAAGGAGGATGCCTATGAATACAAACAATTCAAATAAACAAATTTTTTCCTTACCAGAGGAGGAATTAACAGACTGCGAAGTTTTAGTAATGCGTGTAATTTGGAACAGTGCCGAAATTATGTCTATCCAAGAAATTACTTCCAAAATCAATCATACATTTCATAAAGATTGGAAAACACAAACCGTTTCGACATTCCTTAGCCGCGCCGTTAAAAAAGGCTATTTGGAAATGAAACGCAATGGAAGAAGTTTTGACTACTATCCGCTTGTATCCGAACAAGAATATGGAAAACGCGAAATTAATAAATGTGTCGAAATTTGGAGCGACGGCAAATTAGAAAATTTAATTGCTTCCTTTTCAGAAACAAACAAGCTTTCGGAACAGGAAAAGATGCAGATAAGGAGGGTTATCAATGATATGGACTAGATTATGTATTACCTATATTGTATTTTTATCTGCTGCAGGCAGTTTATCCTACGGGCTTACTGTATTATATCGAAAATATATGCGTTCCCTTCACGCAGTAACTGCTGAGAATCCAGTTTCGATACTAATTTTGCAAAAATTAATACTGATATTATATTGGATACCCATACCGTTTCTGCGGATCTATTTCTCACGAATTGATTATTATAAAGGGCGTAAAGCATACATTGGAGGATTTGTCTGTGTAACCACACCGACAATGACAATCTTTTTTAATACACTTGCTTTGGTATGGTTGGCAGGTTTTTTATATAATATAACTAAATATATAGTTGAATTTTTCCGATTATATACTATAGAACGTGGCAATATTCCTGTGGAGCATCCATCGCATATTCGTATATTTGAAACGTGTCAAAAGCAATTTCACACAAAGAAAGTAACACTCTGCCAAAATGATTTGCTTTTGTCGCCAATAACGGCTGGATTTATCCGACAGCGTATTATTTTACCATATAAAAATTTTACGGAAACACAGCTTTATATGATATATGAACACGAGTTTATCCATATACAAAACAAGGATATTCCTTGGCGGTTGTTTGGTTTAATAACATCATGGATTCATTGGTTTAATCCGCTGATTTTTTCACAGCTTCAAGAAATGCATTGTTTACAAGAAATGGTATGTGATTATACTGTACTATCCAATCAGCGGCTGCGAAAAGAATCTACATCAGAAGATATATCGGAGAATGATTTATTATCTTGCAATACATATTTTACGCCCAAAGAATATGCTGTTTTTATGGCAGAACTTAGCAATAATACTATTTTTTACTCAGGAACTTCCGCATTCTCAGAAAACAAAAGTCAATTAACAAGGAGGATTGAAGCAATGGCAAATCAAAGCAAATGGACAAAACCAAAGAAATGGATAATTGGACTTGGCTGCTCCTGTTTAACAGCGCTAACCATAATACCAACTACCGTATTCGCGGAGGGTACTGCAAGATTGCAGGAAGCATGGCTTCAAGCAGAAGCCGTTGAAACAGAAGCAGAGCCGCAAAACCTTTCTGATCCAACAATTGAGGAACATTCGTATGCAAGTGAAGATGATGGTGTAATAGAAATTTATCTTGGCGATGACAATATTATGGAATACTCTTCTAGCGTCAACGTAGAAGGAACAGTTGATAGTAATACAAGAGTTGTGTATGAATACCATGAAATGACAGATGACGACTCCATTAGTATTGTTGTTAAATGCACTCCCAGCGATGCGAAATATCGGATAGGCATTATCAATAAAGATTCCGGCAAAACTGATTATATTACAGGTACAGGATTACTAAGTCATACATTTATTATTACAGAAAGTGGAACGTATTCCGCCTATGTAGAGAATTGCAGCAATTCAACGATTACTGTAGATGGTTTTGCAAACTATTTAAACTAAAATTTGAAGGGGCGGATATATCTTTTTCTCCCCCTTTGAATATATATAATCAAACTACAAATATAGTAGAAAGGAGGGTTTATAAACTAAAATTC
>VSNQ01000047.1 GCA_009774395.1 Lachnospiraceae bacterium | reverse complement strand
CAAATTAGATAGAAATATTTTTAATCAAAGGAAAATATTAAGGGGCATTTTATTTATAAAGAAGTGGAGAAAATTACTATGTCAAATGAAGATGTTAAGGTGTATCAGGATAAAAAAGCGAAGGCAGAGGATTTTAAAAGTTCTGCTTATACGCTTTTTATCATGGGGGTTTTGGGGCTGGCAGCACTGATATTAATGGAACTTGGCGTGCTGCCGATACAGTTTGCGGCACCGGCAAAATATTTTACGTATGCGGTTATGGGGGGATTGTTTGTCGTTTTTATTATAATAGGAATTGTGTCGTTTCGGTCGTCTAAAATATATGAGAAAGAAGCAGAGAAAGAGGAAAATTTAACATCTAAAATTAAAGATTGGGCGCATAGCAGCCTTTCTGTAGAAAATATTGTGGAGTTGGCAGATTGTGCAGAAGAATCGCAGGAGGAGGCACGATATTTTGCGTATTTTGCAGTGATAAAGAAGAAAGTAGAACAAAAGTTTGGAACATTAGAAACTTCTTATTTGGAATCTATATGTGAGGAACTTTATGCAGAAATATTTGAGGCAGACAGCTAGAGCGCTCTAATGTTACTCTCCAAGTAGCAATTCAGCCTAGGACTTTGCGCTATACTGCAAAGTCCGTAAGAAATCGTAGTGAATGAGATGCATCAAGCCACCACGAAGTGGTTTTCACGAAGTGGTTTTCATAAAGTGGTTTTCACGAAGTGGTTTTCATGAAGTGGTTTTCATGAAGTGGTTTTCACAAAGTAGTTTTCATGAAATGGTTTTCATGAAACAGTTTTGCATGGCTTGATGCGTGAGGCTGTCGCATTAAGAAAAACATATACACGATAGTATAACAATGTGCTGCGTTTTAGACGATATCTTGCATCATCAAAACTTGTTGTAAAAACTTCATCTCTCCAATATGCGATAGAACAATTTTTCTTGCTTTTTGCTATGCATTCTAGTATATTTATTTATAACGAAAATATTTTTAGCGGTTTGTGTATTACAGAAAAGACGGCAGGATTCTGCACACAGCCGTACAAAGGGAAACTGCCGCTTTGCGGTGTGCGGCTGGCGCAACTGAACGGCAAATTTTTGGATGTTCAGTATAAAAATAGGGAGGTTTTAGGCAATGGATGAGATAACAAGGGTTGCGGTGGACGCAATGGGAGGTGATAATGCTCCCGAGGAAATTGTAAAGGGAGCAGTGGAGGCTGTGAACGAAAATCATAAAATTAAGGTATACCTTGTGGGGAAGCAGGCAGCGGTTCAGGAAGAATTAGCCAAGTACACATATGATAAAGGGCAGATTGAGGTTCTTCATGCAGATGAAATCATTGAAACGGCGGAGCCTCCTGTATTGGCAATTCGTAAGAAAAAGGAGTCGTCAATTGTTAAGGCACTGCATCTGGTAAAAGAGGGCACTTGTGATGCCTTTGTATCGGCAGGCAGTTCCGGCGCTGTGCTGGTTGGCGGACAGCTTATTGTAGGAAGAATCAAAGGGATTGAGCGCCCACCACTAGCGCCTTTGATTCCTACGGAAACAGGTTGTTCTCTATTAATTGATTGTGGAGCAAATGTAGACGCAAGACCTTCGCATCTGGTGCAGTTTGCAAAAATGGGATCCGTATATATGGAAAGCGTTATGGGAGTGGACAAGCCAAAGGTAGCGATTGTCAATATCGGTGCAGAGGAAGAAAAGGGGAATGCTTTGGTAAAGGAAACCTTTCCTTTATTAAAGAATTGTCCTGAAATTAATTTTATTGGAAGTATTGAAGCACGCGATATTCCGACTGGATATGCAGATGTCATTGTCTGTGAAGCGTTTGCGGGAAATATTATTTTAAAGCTTTACGAAGGTGTTGGTGCTACACTGATTAAAAAGGTGAAAGCTGGTATGATGACGTCGCTGCGCAGCAAAATTGGGGCATTGCTTGTAAAACCAGCATTAAAAAGTACATTAAAAGGTTTTAGCTTGGAAGAATATGGCGGCGCACCTCTTTTAGGGCTGAATGGTCTGGTAGTAAAAACACATGGAAGTTCAAAGTCCATAGAAATTAAAAATTCCATTTTGCAATGTGTGACATTTAAAGAACAGCGAATAAACAAGAAAATCAAGGAAAAAGTGATTTTGAAGGATAAGTAAGGAAGGATCTGATTGTAATGGAATTTGATGCTTTGCGAAAGGCGGCGGCGACAATTTTGGGAATGGATCCGGATGAAATTGAAATGGATATGACTTTTCTTACCGATTTAGGAGCGGACTCTATAGATGTTTATCAAATTATAGAGGGTGTGGAGGAAGAATTAGGGATTCACATTCCAACAGAGGGCTTGGAAAAAATAACAACAGTTCGGGAAGCTGTTGCACTTATAAAAAGTATAATGCAGAGAGCCGCTCAAGGCTCTAATTAACAAAAAAGCCCTCAGATAAGGGGCTTTTTGTATGGCGATGGTGCAGGAAAGCCAGTATATATGAATAAGATGGGAGCAGAATTATGCGAAATATAAAGGAAGCATTAAAAGAACTACAGGAAAAAATGGGATATTTTTATCAGGATGAAGATCTTTTAAAACAGGCTTTGACGCACAGTTCTTTTGCGAATGAGCAGAAAATAAATAAATTAAGGGATTATGAACGTTTGGAGTTTTTAGGGGATGCCGTATTGGAATTGGTTACAAGTGAATTTTTGTATATGAAGAATGAGAATTTACTTGAGGGAGAGTTGACTAGAATGCGGGCGTCAATGGTATGTGAGCCGGCACTTGCATATTGCGCAAGGGATATTGGTCTTGGAAATTATGTTATGCTGGGTAAGGGTGAAGAGGCAACTGGCGGCAGAAAGCGGGATTCTATAACATCAGATGTGTTGGAGGCGGTAATTGGTTCTATATATCTTGATGGCGGTCTGGAAAGTGCAAAGAAATTTATTTACCAATTTGTAATGTCGGATTTGGAACATAAAATACTGTTTTTAGACAGTAAGACACTGCTTCAGGAAGAAGTGCAGAAACAGAACAACGCACAACTGCATTATGAACTGGTTGGGGAGCATGGGCCGGATCACAATAAGGAATTTTTTGTCAATGTTTATCTTAACAATGCGCTAATTGGATCGGGATCCGGCAAGACAAAGAAATCCGCAGAGCAGCAGGCGGCATATAATGCTTTGATTAAGCAAAAAGGCATGGATATGTCATAACGGGGGACAGAATGTATTTAAAGAGTATTGAAGTACAGGGGTTTAAATCATTTGCAAATAAAATAAATTTCCAATTTCATCAAGGAATCACGGGGATTGTCGGTCCGAATGGTTCCGGAAAAAGCAATGTGGCGGATGCGGTGCGATGGGTGCTTGGTGAACAGCGTATTAAGCAGCTACGTGGTGAGTCAATGCAGGATGTTATATTTTCGGGAACGGAGCTGCGCAAGCCGTTAGGATATGCTTATGTGGCGATAACATTTGACAATGCAGACCACCAGCTTGCGATTGAATATGAGGAGGTAACAGTTGCAAGGCGCCTGTACCGTTCTGGTGAGAGCGAATATTCTATTAATAGTACGCCCTGCCGGTTAAAGGACGTGAATGAGTTGTTTTATGATACTGGTATCGGCAAGGAAGGTTATTCGATTATTGGACAGGGACAGATTGAGAAGATTCTAAGCGGGAAGCCAGAAGAAAAAAGAGAACTTTTTGACGAGGCGGCAGGGATTGTAAAGTTTAAGAAGCGTAAGGCAACAGCACAGAAGAAGCTTGAGGATGAGAAAAACAATCTTGTGCGTGTCAGCGATATTTTAAGCGAATTGGAGAAACAGGTTGAGCCGTTGGAGAAGCAGTCGGAAAAGGCGAAAATTTATCTAAAGAAAAAGGAAGAATTAAAGGAATTGGATGTAAATATGTTCCTTTTAGAGAATCAGCGTATTTCTGGACAACTTGCGGAAGCGGAGAAAAATTATACAATTGCACAGGAGGATTATCAGCGGACAAGCAGCCAGTACGATAAAGTTCGTGTTGAGTATGACAATATTCAAACGCGGATCGAGGCATTGGAGCAGGAGATAGAGCAGACAAGGGAATCGCTTACCAATGCCAGTGTAACGCGCGGAAAGCTTGAGGGTGAGTTAAATGTCCTGCGGGAGCAAATTAAAAGCGCACAAGGCAATGAACAGCATTTTCGAGAGCGTATTGCTGCGATTGAAGCACAGATTGCGCAGAAAGAAACGGAACGTGCGAAAATCTTTGCGTCGAAGGCTGTTTTTGATGAGAAAGTGCAGGCACTGGGAGAGGAGCGAGATAAGGCAAAAGGTTTTCTTTTAGAAGTGCAGGCACATATTGAGGCGTTAAATAATCGTATCGAGGAGGGAAAGAACCGCATTATTCAAACTTTGAATGACCGTGCGACGATTAAATCGAAATTAAGCAGTTTTGATACCATGATGGAGCAGCTTCGCATTCGGAAAGCAGAGTTAAATTCAAGGCTGCTGCGTATTCAGAGTGACGAGCAGGAACGCAACGCTGAGATTCAGGCACTTCAAGAGGAATTTCAGCGTATCAGCGAGCAGATTACGCAGGCGGACAGCCGGCTTGCGCATTGGAATGAAGTAAATGGTACATTTCGGGGGCGTTTGCGGAAAAAGGACGAAGAAATCAAAGAATTGCAGGCTGATTACCAGCGTGATAAGTCGAAGCTGGATACAATTTCTAACTTGACAGAGCGGTATGAAGGATATGGAAACAGTATTCAGAAAGTAATGGAGCAGAAAGCGCAGAATAGCGGAATTATCGGTGTTGTTGCGGATATTATAAAGGTTGATAAGGAGTATGAAACGGCAATTGAAACGGCACTTGGCGGCAGTATTCAAAATATTGTGACAGATGACGAGGAAACAGCAAAAAAAATGATTGCGTTTCTAAAGAAAAATCGGTTTGGGCGTGCGACATTTTTACCCCTTACCAGTATTACAAAGCCGCCGGAATTTCGGATGCAGGAGGTCTTGCGGGAACAGGGAGTGATTGGAATTGCAGATACCTTGGTAAAAACGGATCCAAAATATGTAAATGTGGCAAAGACAATGCTTGGAAGGATTGTGGTGGTTGACCATATCGATCATGCAACGGGGATTGCGCGGAAGTATCATTATTCTGTGCGTATGGTAACGTTGGAAGGGGAATTGCTGGTACCGGGCGGTGCGATTAGCGGTGGCGCATTTAAAAACAATTCCAATCTTCTTGGAAGACGCCGCGAAATTGCGGAGTTAGAGGAACAGCTTAAAGTGCGCAAGGCGAAAGTGGCAGAAGCAGAAGCTGGTATTGAAGCTATCAAAGCGGAGCGGAATAATGTGCGTAAATCCATAGAGGAAGAAAAGGCAGCATTACAGGAACTTTTTATTCAGCAGAATACAGCGCGCTTTAATGTTGTGGCGGCAGAGGAACGCAAAAATGAAGCGGAACAGGGATTTGATACGTTAAAGGCAGAGCAGTTGGAGATAGAGCAGAAAGTACGAGAAATCAATATAGATAAAGAGTCTGTTTTTCATGAATTAAAGACTTCCGAGGAGCAGGAGCGAGAGATTGAGGAAGATGTCGATACTTGTCAGAAAGAATTGGAGAGTTATCGTGAGGAAGAAGCCGCAAAAATGGGAAGCGTCAGTGAATGGGAAGTAGAGTATTCCAAAATGCTGCAAAAGCAGGAATTTGAACAGACCAATTTAGAGCGTATTGAAAGTGAACTTAGCAGCTATCAAGAGGAACTTGCAGAAGTAGCAGCGAATTTGGAAACAGGGGTTGTGGAAATAGAGAATAAAAAGCACAGTATTGAAGATATCGAAAAGACAATCCAAAATTCCCACACCACACAGTCTGAAGCAGAACTTGCTTTAAAGGAAAAACAGCAGGCAAAGGAGGATTTTTCACAGAAGCAGAAGACATTTTTCAGTAGACGGGAGGAAATTTCTGAACGAAAAAATGCGCTGGATAAGGAAGTCTACAGATTGCAGTCACAGAAAGAAAAGCTAGAGGAGCAAATGGAATCACAGATAAATTATATGTGGAATGAGTATGAGATTACACTAAACAGCGCTGCCGTACTGCGCAATCCGCAGATGAATGATATTCCGGAATTGCGCAGGCTGGTGAATACTGTGAAAGATGATATACGAAAATTAGGCGATGTCAATGTCAATGCGATTGAAGATTTTAAAGTTTTGATGGAACGCTATACATTTTTAAAGAATCAGCATGATGATTTAATTGAAGCAGAGAAAACATTGGAGGGGATTATCCAAGAACTGGATACGGCAATGCGTAGGCAGTTTGCAGAAAAATTCGAGGAAATCAAACGGGAGTTTGACAAAGTGTTTAAAGAATTGTTCGGCGGTGGAAAAGGAACATTGGAACTGATTGAAGATGAGGATATTTTGGAGGCGGGGATTCGGATTATTGCACAGCCGCCGGGGAAAAAGCTGCAAAATATGATGCAGCTTTCCGGTGGGGAAAAGTCTTTTACAGCAATCGCACTATTGTTCGCAATTCAAAATCTCAAACCCTCTCCGTTTTGTCTGCTTGATGAGATCGAGGCAGCTTTGGACGAACAGAATGTCAACCGTTTTGCCAAATATTTGAATAAGCTGACAAAAGGCACACAATTTATTGTAATTACCCACAGACGTGGTACAATGGAACAGGCAGATCGCTTATACGGTATTACTATGCAGGAAAAAGGGGTATCAACTTTGGTAAGTGTAAATCTTGTGGATAGTGAGTTGGAGGATTAGGAGGAATATAAATGTCAGAAGGGAAAAAAGGATTTTTTAGTAGGTTGAAGGAGGGGCTTGCTAAGACGCGCGACAATATTGTGGCAGGAATTGACGCGGTTTTTTATGGGTCTTCGGAGATAGACGACGATTTCTATGAAGAATTGGAAGAAACCCTGATTATGGGGGATATTGGTGTCAATGCTACAAATGATATTATGGAACGTATGAAGGAGGAAGTTAAAAAGAAGCATCTTAGGCATCCTTCAGAATGTAAGCAGCTTTTGGTGGAGAGCATTAAGGAGCAGATGCGGGTAGAAGAAACAGCTTACGAGTTTGAACATAAACAGTCTGTAATCTTTATTATCGGTGTCAATGGGGTAGGCAAAACGACTTCGGTTGGCAAGCTTGCAGGCATATTAAAAGCGCAGGGTAATAAAGTGCTGATAGCAGCGGCGGATACATTCCGCGCGGCAGCAGGCGATCAGCTTGCAGAGTGGGCGCACCGTGCGGGCGTAGATATGATTGGCGGAACGGACGGCGCAGATCCGGCATCGGTAATTTTTGATGCAGTGAATGCGGCAAAGGCGCGGAACGTGGATGTGCTAATCTGCGATACGGCGGGAAGACTTCACAATAAGAGGAATTTAATGGAAGAATTAAAAAAGATGAATCGTATTATTGACAGAGAATTTCCTAATGTGCATAGGGAAAACTTAATTGTGCTGGATGGAACAACTGGTCAGAATGCGCTTGCACAGGCGCGGGAGTTCGGTGAGGTGGCGAACTTGACCGGAATTATTTTAACGAAAATGGACGGTACTGCAAAGGGCGGCATTGCCGTTGCGATACAGTCAGAATTAAATGTTCCTGTGAAATATATCGGCGTAGGCGAAACCATTGATGATTTGCAAAAGTTTGATGTGGATGACTTTGTCAATGCATTATTTGATATGAAACCGGAGCAGGAATCAGACTTTTCGCAAGATGTATAAAAATTTTAAAATCACAAACTATAGATAGGGGGATTGTATTATGGCAGAGATGTTGACGCTTGAGAAATTCGAGGAAGCATCGGAAATTGTTAAAAAAGTTACATCAGAAACAAAGTTGATTTACAGTGATTTTTTAAGTGCACAGACAGGGAATAAGGTGTATTTAAAACCAGAAAATATGCAGTTGACAGGCGCATATAAGCTGCGTGGAGCATACTATAAGATTAGTACACTTTCAGAGGAAGAACGCGAAAAAGGTCTGATTACGGCTTCGGCGGGAAATCATGCGCAGGGTGTGGCATATGCAGCAAAAAAATATGGTGTGCACGCGTCCATTGTAATGCCAACAACAACACCTTTAATGAAAGTAAACCGGACAAAAAGCTATGGTGCGGAAGTGATTTTAAAGGGGGATGTGTACGATGAGGCATGTGAGTATGCATACCAGCTTGCGGACGAAAAAGGGTATACGTTTATTCATCCATTTGACGATTTGGCGGTTGCTACTGGCCAGGGGACGATTGCAATGGAAATATTTAAGGAACTTCCGCTGGTGGATATTATTTTGGTACCAATTGGCGGCGGCGGTTTGGCGACAGGCGTTTCTACATTGGCAAAGCTGTTAAATCCCAAAATTCATGTTATCGGCGTAGAGCCGGCAGGGGCAAATTGTATGCAGGAGTCCCTGAAAGCAGGCGGTGTTGTAACACTTCCGGGAGTGAATACCATAGCGGATGGCACCGCAGTAAAAACGCCGGGCAAAAATATCTTCCCATATATTCAGAAAAATATTGATGAGATTATAACAGTTCCAGACGAGGAACTTGTGGTTGCTTTTTTGGATATTGTGGAAAATCACAAGATGATTGTGGAAAATTCCGGCTTGCTGACTGTGGCGGCGCTGCGGCATCTTGAGGTAAAAAATAAACGGATTGCGGCAATTCTAAGCGGCGGAAATATGGATATTATTACGATGTCATCAGTGGTACAGCAGGGGTTGATTTTTAGGGATCGTATTTTTACGGTTTCTGTGCTGCTGCCGGATAAGCCAGGCGAACTGACCAAGGTATCGGAAGTGATTGCATCACATAGCGGAAATGTCATAAAACTTGAACATAATCAGTTTGTTTCCATTAACAGAAATGCGGCGGTTGAACTGCGGATTACAATGGAAACGTTTGGTACAGAACATAAAAAACAAATTATGCAGGCACTGCAGGAACGTGGATATCAGCCACGGCAGGTGCGGACAATTATTTAAGTGTATTATACTAACGACCGTTAAGATTTTCCAATTTCTGCACAGCCCATATTGCATAAGCGGGCAATATGTGTTGTACAGAAAGGAAAATCTAATCGTTTGTGAGTATATAATATGGTATTAATTGACAGTAGTGAGAGGTGTGTATGGAAATAGGGCGCGGCAAATCAGAAACATTGGCAAAAAGGGTGAAATCATACGGAATGATAACAATAGCAGCTTTGATTTACGCAGTAGCAATCGCCTTGTTTTTGGATCCTAATAACATTGCACCAGGTGGTATAACGGGCGTTGCGATTTTAATTAACCGCTTTATTCAGATACCAGTTGGAACTGTAAATATGCTGTTAAATGTACCAATTGTTCTTTTGGGGCTGTGGAAATTTGGCTGGCGTTTTATTTGCTCGACGTTGTATGCTTTGGCATTGATTACTGCTTTTATTAATATGCTGACACCGTTTGGCGCAGTAACGGATGAACTGCTGATAGCAGCAGTTCTTGGTGGTGCATTGGTGGCAGTAGCGCTTGCCATTGTTTTTAAGGCGGGAGCAACAACAGGTGGTGCAGATATTATTATTAAGATTGTAAGGGCTAAATGGAAATATATCAAAACAAATGTTTTGTTTCTCGCCTTTGATAGTGCAGTAATTTTGGCTTCGTGGATTGTTTTTCAAGATATGGTGGTAGCATTCTATGCAGGCGTTGCAGTTGTGGTAAGTTCAAAGATGATGGATTTTGTCCTGTATGGGTCAGACGAAGCGAAACTTATTTACATTATCAGTGATCATCACGAAAATATGAAACAGAAAATTATGGTTGATTTGGATCTTACGGCGACCATTATACCAGCAAAAGGGGCGTATTCCAATGCGCCGAAAGAGATCTTAATGATAGTGACAAGAAAGCAAATAGAGCCCAAAATTGAGGAGATTGTCAAGGAAGAAGACAGGAATGCCTTTATGATTGTCAGTTCCGCTTCCGAAATATTTGGCGAAGGGTACAAGGATATTATGCACGATAAAATATAGGGAACAATGTTTTATAGTAAACGCATTTTGTATCTGCGTTTTGACTTTTTGTAGCTGCTGTGTATTCAATTAGATTTGGATGCAAAACGCAAAGGTATAATTCGTTTACTATAAACTATGCGGAACGTGTAGAATAATTGCTGAAAAAGCGTGACATTTGTATGAATTTTTGATAAAATATAAAAAACTGTTGGTTAGAAGCGCAAAGGAGAAGGTTTATGGGAAGGATTTGCCTAAATGTGGATAAATGTGTCGGATGTAATGCTTGTGTCAGGGTTTGTCCGGTAATTGATGCGAATGTAGCGAAAACAGACAGTGATGGAAGATTAATAATACATGTTGATGACAGTAAATGTATTAAATGTGGTGCTTGTATCCGCGCGTGTTCGCATCATGCTAGAACATTTGAAGATGATATCGATGCTTTTATGCGAGATATGAAAGCTGGCAAGGAATTAGTGTTGATTGCAGCGCCGTCTATTAAAATTGCTTTTGATGGAAATTGGCGTCATGTGCTGCAATGGTTCCGAAACCAAGGAATTAAAAAAATTTATGATGTGTCCTATGGCGCAGATATATGTACCTGGGCGCATATACGCTATCTGGAACAGCATCCAGATGCGAAAGTGATATCGCAGCCTTGTGCAGCGGTGGTTAACTATATACTGAAACATAAGCAGGAACTGATTCCACGCTTGTCCCCTATCCACAGTCCTATGCTGTGTCTGGCAATTTATATCCGGAAAATGTTGGGGTATCGGGGAAAAATCGCTGCAATTTCGCCATGTATTGCGAAATCGGACGAGTTCCAAGATACACAGATTATTGATTACAATGTGACTATGGAGCATTTGCGGGATTATTTTATGGAAAATAATATTGACCTGCCTAAAGTGAAATTATTTAGTGAATTTGAATTTGACGATAATATTGGTTTGGAGGGCGCAATCTACCCAAGACCAGGTGGTTTAATGAAAAACCTGTTAATTCATAAGCCAGATATGTCTGTGATTACTTCGGAAGGGACAGAACGTTTGTATGGAGATTTGAATTTGTACTTAAAACAAAAAACTTCTGATCTTCCAACGGTATTTGATGTGTTAAGCTGTAAGGACGGCTGCAACGGCGGGCCGGCTACAGGAGTTGATTATCACTGTTTTGCAATTAGTAATATTATGTATGATGTGGAGCAGTATGCAAAGAAAGTACGCAGAAAAAATGTAACAAAACGTGGAAACGATATGCAGTTTATGGATTTTGATAAAAAATTGCGTGTGGAGGATTTTGTGCGCAAGTACAAGCCCAAAAATGTGGAAACGATTCATGTATCAGAATCCGATATTGAATGGGCATATCATCAGTTGGGCAAAGAAACCGAACAGCAGAAGCATTTTGACTGTCATGCTTGCGGATTTCGTACTTGCCGCGATATGGCGATTGCGTTGGCAAAGGGCGTCAATGAGAAAGAAAACTGCCACCAGTATATGATACACTCTATTGGTCAGGAACGGGTAAAAGTAGAGCAGGTAAACCAAAGAGTGCATGAAATGAATGGCGAGTTAATGGAAGTATTTGAACAGCTTAACAGTAGTATATATGCTATTAAAGAAGAAGCTGATATGATTCGTGATTCGGGGATACATACAACACAGAAGATGAATATATTAACGGATCATATGACAAAGCTTTCTACGCTTAATGAAGGAATTAAAGAGGCAGCAGAACGAATTAATGATAGTATTGAAAGCTATAATGTTATGACACAAGATGTTGAAAAAATCGCAGGTCAGATTAACCTCTTATCCCTTAATGCGGCAATAGAAGCAGCAAGGGCAGGAGAAGCCGGCAGAGGGTTCGCAGTTGTTGCGTCCAATATACGTCAATTATCAGACAGCTCTAAGTCTTCTGTAGCTTCTGCGAAAGAAAATGACGAATTGATTAAGACGGCAATCGGTGAGATTTCCAATGTTATTGAGAAATTCAATGCAACAATTACAGAACTGCTCCAATCAGTAGAGGGTGCAATTGTAAATGTGAATCAAACGTCTGAAAATGGCAGAATTATACAAGAATCAATGGATACTGTGTCGAAAATGGCGGATAATGTGAAAGAAGTAATCCATGAAACAAATGCGATTTTGAATTAGAGGAAGGTGCAGCAATGGAAGAAAAAAAAGAAAGAAGAAAAAGTAAGAGAACGGATTTAGAGTCAACACTATTAGTGAAACGGTTAGATTCTGATACACAAGAGGAAGTGGATGTAGACATTATGAATGTGTCAAAGACAGGCATCGGTTTTTATTGTAGTGAGCGTTTGGAAATTGGTGCAGTTTATAACGCGAGTCTGACACTTTGGACAAAAGAGGTGATTCAGGCGTTTATTGAGATTGTTAGAATTGAAAAACTTGAAGATACTTATGAATATGGTGGTTTGTTTATTGGTATGCCAGAAGCAGAACTGCAAAAAATAGATACTTACAATATGGTAGTGGAGGCAGAAAACAAAAAATAATATCTTATGAATACAAAAATAAAAAATATGACGGAAGGGAATCCTTCTTCATTGATTTTATCATTTGCATTATCACTTATGGCAGGAAATGTATTTCAACAATTGTATACAGTTGTTGATACAATGGTTGTGGGCAAGGTGCTTGGTGTTAATGCATTGGCGGCATTGGGAGCGGCGGATTGGCTCAACTGGATGATGTTGGGGATTATTCAAGGCTTTACACAGGGCTTTGGCATTATGATGGCGCAAGAATTTGGTGCGCGGCGTGAGGCATCGCTGCGCAAAGTAATAGGAAATTCTGCTACATTGTCAGTAATTTCTGTAATTATTTTAGTAATTTTGGGGCAGTTATTGGTGACGCCAGTGTTGCGATTGCTACAGACACCAGAGGATATTATCGGAAATACTTTGCTGTATCTGCGGATAATGTTTCTTGGAATACCGATTGTAATGTTGTACAACCTGCTTGCCAGTATTCTGCGTTCGCTAGGAGATGGCAGAACACCATTGAATGCAATGATCGTTGCGTCGGCAACGAATATTCTTTTGGACTTATTGTTTGTTGTTGTTTTTCATTGGGGAATTGCAGGCGCGGCAGTTGCGACTTTGATTGCACAGTTAGTTTCCAGCATATTTTGTATGTATCATATTCGCAGGATTGAGATGTTGTCTTTTGTGCGTTCTGATTTTACATTGCAGAAAGATTTGTCAGGGAAACTGCTGTATTTAGGGTTTCCAATGGCATTCCAAAATGCGATTATTTCTGTAGGCGGAATGATTGTGCAGTCTGTGGTAAACGGTTTTGGTGTTATTTTTATAGCAGGATTTACTGCCACAAATAAGTTGTATGGACTGCTGGAAATAGCAGCAACTTCCTATGGCTATGCAATGGTAACGTATGTAGGGCAAAATCTTGGTGCAGGCAAAATCAGCCGCATTAAAAAAGGTGTGCGCTGTGCAGTTTTTATCGGAATGATTACGTCCCTAATTATTGCTGCGATAATGCTGCTGTTTGGCAAAATGATTTTAAGCCTGTTTATATCAGGAACGCCAGAGGAATTTGAACAGACATTGCAAGTAGCATATTTTTATCTAACAGTGATGAGTGTCTGCCTTCCTGTGTTGTATATTCTGCATGTGGTGCGTTCTGCAATTCAGGGAATGGGAGATACCGTGCTTCCTATGTTGTCGGGAATTGCAGAATTTATTATGCGTACTTTGAGTGCACTTTTGCTGCCGCTGATTGTAGGGCAGACAGGGATTTTTTTCGCAGAAATTATGGCATGGTTAGGCGCAGATATAATATTGGTTATTAGCTATTTCGTTAAAATGCATCAGCTCCAGCAAATGGAAAAGGAGGGGGTTTATGAAAGATGAGGAGATTGAAAAAAAGCATAAAAAGAAAATGGTAGCGCCAATTGTGATTTCTATTATTACAGTGATTTATTTTTGTTTTTATGCGGCGATATGTTTTAGTATGTCAGTGTTGTTGATAACGAAAATTTTATTTGGAGTGATACCACTTGCGCTAATCGGCGTTGTGGTATATGTGCTTGTGGAAAGAATGAATGAAATAAGGAGTGGAGAAGAAGATGATCTTAGTAAATACTGATTATATTTCAGGAAAAGAAACGGAAATGCTTGGTTTGGTAAAGGGCAGTACAATTCAAAGTAAAAATATTGGTAAAGATATTACGCAGAGTTTTAAAACGCTTGTCGGCGGCGAGTTAAAAGCGTATACAGATATGATGAACGAGGCGAGAGCACTTGCAACAAAGCGGATGGTTGAGGAAGCAGAGCAACTTGGTGCAGACGCGGTTTTAAATGTGCGTTATGCTTCGTCTGCGGTGATGCAAGGCGCAGCCGAAGTTATGGCATATGGAACAGCTGTACGATTTAAGTAAATGGAGAATCCGGCGGCGAGTAGGGGAAGAAATATCTCCTACTCGATTTTGATTTTATACATAAACCCGTGCAGAGGAAGTATGCTGCACAAGTGGCGTATGACCTGTTGCTTGTATGTAACAGGTCAGCCTAGGGGCTGTCGCAATAAGCTTTGAGTATACAAGATATAGTATAAATATCCGTACCGTGTTAGACTATCTTGTATCCGTTTGCCTTAATGCGACAACCCCGTGAAACAGCGTAGTGGCAGAGATGCATCAAGCCACCACGAAGTGGTTTTCACGAAGTGGTTTTCACGAAGTGGTTTTCACGAAGTGGTTTTCACGAAGTGGTTTTCATGAAGTGGTTTTGCATGGCTTGATGCCTGTAACAGGAAGCCAAAGGCTGAACTGTTACGCTTGTATGAATATAAAAATGTAATGCAGTTTCCTATGAAATGTGATAGAATGAAAATTGTTACTGAAAGTTGTAGGATTTGAAATAGTTTGGCTAGGCACAATGGATATAAAATGTATGTAAACGCAGGAATGGGGGATTGCAATGGAACAAAAGCAGAAGAAAATATTTGGGAACAATTTATCCACATGGATGGAGAGCAAGGATTTTATTATTGCAATGCGTAGAGGGCTTCTGCTCTGCATTCCGTTTTTTATTATCGGTTCTTTCTGTGTATTGCTGACTTCTTTTCCTGTTGCGGTTTATCAGGAATGGATTCGGGAAGTATGCAATGGAATGGTGTATCAGGCAATATTGTGGGTATATCATGCATCAATGGGATCGGTTACACTGTTTGTTATTTTAACCGTAAGTCATAGTTACGCCAGTCAGGTTGAAGAAGAAGATACGGGATTTTATATGCTGACCAGCTTGGTGTCTTATATGATATTTGTGCAGTCTGGTATTGAGGGAATATCGTATACTGTATTTGAAGCTACTTGGATGTTTACTGGAATTTTAATAACGATAATTAGCTGTGTCGTGTTTCGTACTGTGAAAAGCGCATATAAGCACCATATTAAAAATAAATATCAGGCAGGAGTAGATGTGGATTTTCAAAATACAGTGGAGGCGATTCTGCCGATTACCTGCGTAATTTTTATGTGGGCAGTTTTGCGTTTGCTTCTAGCACTTTTGGGGGTGGAAACAGATATACAAAACATAGGTTCTGGACTTTTGACAAAGCTGTTTGGTGTAATTGGTACAGGCGCAGTCGGAGCGGCGTTGTTCTTGTTTTTGTCACAGATTTCATGGTTTTTTGGGATACACGGCAGCGATATGCTTCATGTAGTATCTACAGAGTTGTTCGAAAAAGGGCTGACAGACAGCATTGCGGCAGGGGTAAGCGCACCTATTTTTTCTAAGACATTTTTTGATGTGTTTGCGTTGATTGGAGGAAGTGGTTCTACACTTTGTCTGTTAGCGGCGATTTGCCTTAGAAATAACAAAAAGGATAGAACGCTTTTTAAGGCAGGAATTGTTCCAGCACTTTTTAATATTAATGAAATTGTGCTGTTTGGGCTTCCTGTGGTATTGAATCCTATTATGATTATTCCCTTTGTACTGGTGCCGCTGGTACAGACAGCAGTTGCAGCAATCAGCATTTTTATTGGTTTGGTGCCGCCGGCATCTGTACAGGTGGGATGGACAACCCCCATTTTATTTAGCGGATATCTTTCGACAGGAAGTATAGCGGGGAGCATTTTGCAGGCGGTGCTTTTTATAATAGGAACGGCAATTTACTTCCCATTTTTGGAAATGTCCGATGCACATAGTGCCCAGATGCTGCAAAATAATGTTGAAAAGTTAAAAGAAGAAATGATTGCGTGCGAGAAAAAGGGCGAGATTATCAACCTGAAAAAAGGTTCAAAGGTGAAGCGCGAAACTGTAAAGACACTGACAAGGGATTTAAAGGAAGCGATAACAGCAGGAGAAATTAAAACATTTTATCAGCCACAGATAACCAGTAAAAATACGGTTTACGGTGTGGAGGCGCTGCTGCGGTGGATTCATCCGGAAGCTGGATTTATGTATCCGCCAATGGTGATTGAGCTTGCCAGACAAAATCACCTTTTGGATGATTTCGGTATTATGCTGATTGAGAGGGCGGCACAGGATTTGGAGCATTTATCTAAAAGAGGGAAACCATTGCATATGGCAGTGAATATTCTTCCGGTACAGTTTGAATCCAATACGTTTTGCAACAGGGTAGAGGCAATTCTTGCAAAGTATCATTTCGGCGGCTGCACTATGTGCTTTGAGATAACGGAACAAATGGCGCTTGCCACATCAGGCGTAGTGCCTGAGCGAATGCTGCGTTTAAAAAAGAACGGTATTGTATTTCATATGGACGATTTTGGAATGGGACATAGTTCGATGCAGTATTTGCAGGATAACGAATTTGAAGCTGTAAAGCTGGATGGAAGTTTAGTAAAACATGTGCTGGACAACGAACGCTGCCAAACGATTATTGCAGGCATTTACCAGATGGCAGATTCTCTGAATTATGAACTGATTGCCGAATATGTGGAAACGGAGGAGCAGCGGCAGAAATTAGAGGCTCTGGGCTGTTGTATTTATCAGGGATATTTGTATAGTCCGGCAGTTCCAATGGATAAACTGGAGGTATTTTTGGAGAAATATACTGATGAACGATAAGTTTTCCAATTGTGGAAGTTGATGTTATTGGAAAAACTTGGTATTTTCCAGTATAATTTATCATTGAAGGGAGGCTGTATATGGAAGTACATAATCCAATTGTCAGGGCTTTTATCCTGACCCAAGTATCTGCGAAGCGAATGGTAAGTATTATCTTGCCTGCATTTCGGGTGTGGGATGGGAACAGAGAGGATATACTAACGACCATTAAGATTTTCCAATTTCTGCACAGACCATATTGCATAAGTGGGCAATATGTGTTGTGCAGAAAGGAAAATCTAATCGTTCGTGAGTATAAGTATAATAGTAGTAAACGACAAAAGTACTTGCGTTTGCTTTCATTAAGCGAAAGGAGATTAACTTATATGGGAAAAATTTTTAAATTTAATCAGGATGTGGATACGGATCAGATTATTGCGTCACAGTATATTATCTATCCAACAATTGACGAGATGAAATCGCACACATTTGAATCGCTTGACCCTGATTTTGCAGGCAAGGTGCAGGCAGGAGATTATGTGGTTGCGTCGGAGAATTTCGGCTGCGGTTCCTCGCGGGAGCAGGCGCCGACTGTACTAAAAGCCTTAGGCGTTAAGGCTGTAATTGCCAAGTCGTTTGCGAGAATTTTCTACCGCAATGCGATTAATATTGGACTTCCGGTAATTGTGTGCAAAGATTTGCATGAAAATGTTAATGCTGGGGATGAAATGGAACTTTCCATGCAGGAGGGTGTTGTGCGGGTAAACGGCAAAACCTATGAATGCACGAAACTTCCGGAGTATATGCAGGGGATTCTTGACCAAGGCGGACTGATTGCGTCCCTTAATAAGCAGAATTAAGGCGGATAAAATGGAGGTTTGATGCAATGGCAAGAGGGATTATTATTTTTGGTTCCGCAGGTTCTGGCAAGACTTCCCTGGGAAAATTAACAGCGGCAGAATTGGGTTTTCCGTATTTTGATATTGATGAATATATTTGGCGCAAAGACACAGAAATACCTTTTTCGCAAATGTATTCGCGTGAGGAAAAAGCAAGTCGGCTGATGGCGGATATTTCTCAGAACGAGAACTTTGTAATGGCAGGGACTATGGATAGTTTTCATAAGCCGTTTGATCCATTATTTGATTTGGCGGTTCATATTACTGCGCCTGTTGCGGTTCGGATGGAGCGGCTGCATCAACGGGAATATCAATGGTTTGGGGATCGCATTTTAGAAGGCGGTGATATGTATGAGGGGCACCAGCATTTCTTGGATATGGCGGCGCGGTATGACACCGATGGATCGCCTTGCCTGAAAACGCATATGGAATGGGCGCAGTCACTGTCGTGCAAGGTGCTTTATCTGGATGGGCAGCAGGAATTGGAACAGAATAAAAATTGTATTGTAACAACATATTTAGAGATTATGGGAGGATAAAAATATATGGGAATGACAATGGCAGAAAAAATAATTGCAGCTGCGGCTGGTGTAGAAACCGTAAAGGCTGGGGATATCCATACTGTCGAATTGGACAGGTTGATGAGCAATGATGGGACAACGCATCTTACCATTGATATGTACAATCAATTGGAGAATCCGCATATTGCAGATGTAAGCAAGCTGGTTTGGATTATGGATCACAATGTTCCCTGTGACAGCACGAAGACCGCAGCTTCTCATAAAAAAATGCGTGATTTTGCCAAGAAGCATCAAATAAAATTTTATGAGGGGGCAGGGGTTTGTCATCAGGTAATGATGGAAAATCATGTGACAAGTGGCGAACTGATTTTCGGAGCAGACAGTCATACTTGTGCTTATGGTGCGGTCGGCGCCTTTGGTACGGGGGTAGGCTGTACAGATTATTTGTATGCAATGGTAACAGGGCATTCATGGCTTTTAGTGCCGGAAACATTGAAATTTCAATTAACAGGAAAGTTAAGGGAAGGCGTATATGCAAGAGATTTGATTCTTTCTATTATTGGTATGATTGGCGCGAATGGTGCGAATTATATGGCAATGGAATTTAGCGGCGAAGGCTTGAAAACGTTAAATATCAGTGATCGTATTGCGATTTGCAACCTTTGTGTGGAAGCCGGTGCAAAAACCGCTTTAATGGAGGTAGATGATATTACGCTGGATTACTTAAAAGCACATAGCAGAGAACCGAAACATATTTTCAAGAGTGATGAAGATGCTGTGTTTGCAAAGGTTTATAATATTGATCTTGCAACGATCCAGCCGATTGTGGCAAAGCCGCACTTTGTCGATAATGTGGTCAGCGCAAAGGAGTGTGTGGGGACGCATATTGATGAAGCCTTCCTTGGTTCCTGCAATAATGGGCGGATTGAGGATTTAAGGGTTGGCGCAGAACTGATAAAAGGCAAAAAAGTGCATCCATTGGTGCGTTTTCTTGTTGTACCAGCAAGTGCGGCGGTGTATCAGCAGGCACTTTCAGAGGGGATTATCAGCACATTTATGGACGCAGGTGCAATTGTAATGAACCCAAACTGCAGTGTGTGCTGGGGAAGCTGTCAAGGTGTAATTGGTGAGAATGAAGTATTGATTAGTACAGGAACGCGGAATTTTAAGGGACGTGCAGGACATAAGGATTCATTTGTATATTTGGCGTCGGCGGCGACGGTAACTGCCTCTGCGATAAAAGGTGAGATTGCTACAGCGGATATGGTATAGGGAAGGAGTAAGCGGCGATTTTCCTTAGGAACTGTTAAGAAATGTTCCTTAGTAAAACTGGGAAGGAATGGTGAAATATGGAGAAATTTACTGGAAAAATATGGGTTTTAGGGGATGATATTGATACGGATATTATTATACCTACGGAGTATCTGGCACTAAAAACGGTGCAGGATATGGCACCGTATGCGTTTTCACCACTGCGGCAGGAGCTTGCAGGACAGATAAAAAAAGGTGATATCATTGTGGCAGGTAAAAATTTTGGCTGTGGTTCGTCAAGAGAGCAGGCACCGGAGATTATCAAGGCACTTGGCATTCAATGTGTGATAGCGAAATCATTTGCACGAATTTTCTTCCGCAATGCCATTAATAATGGTCTTTTGTTAATTGAAAATCAGGAATTGCATGATGCTGTTCAGGAAGGCGATGAAATTACTGTGACAGTAAATAAGGCAATTGAGCACAATGGTAACTTGTATAAAATAACATCACTTCCGCAGAACTTGGTGGATATAATAAACGCAGGCGGGCTTGTTCCGGCAATGCGCAGGCTGAATGGATTAAACTAAGGAAAGGATAAGAGTAAACTATGGGAGCAACAATAATCGAAAAAATAATCCGCAATAATATCGGTGCAGATGTGAAACCGGGAGAGATTGTAACAGTCAATGTTGACCGCGTAATGATCCATGATATTTTTATCCCATTTGTGGCATCAAAATTTGAGGAAATGGGTTTTACAAAAATATGGGACACGGACAAGGCAGTTCTAATATACGATCATCTGGTACCAGCAAGCCAGATTGACGACACCAGACATTTTCGCGTAGGGAATGCGTTTGTGGAAAAGTATGGCATGAAAAATATCCACCGCGCGGATGGAATCTGCCACCAGTTAATGACGGAAGCGGGATATGTGAAGCCAGGCGATGTGGTTTTTGGAACGGACAGCCATACGACAACTTATGGATGTGTTGGTGCGTTTTCTTCCGGAATTGGCTATACAGAAATGGCAAGTATTCTTGGCACAGGTACACTATGGATTCGTGTGCCAGAAACGATCAAGGTCAATATAACAGGGAAGCTGCCGGATAATGTTATGGCAAAGGATATTATTTTAAAATTGATTGGAGATTTGGGCGCAGATGGTGCAACCTATAAGGCACTGGAATTTACTGGAGATACAATTGAAAATATGACAGTTGCGTCAAGAATGTCTATGTCCAATATGGCGATTGAGGCAGGCGCAAAGTGTGCCGTATTTACGCCGGATGAAAAGACTGCAGAATACTGCCAAATAGCACTAACTGATAAAGACCGTGATCTTGTGGGGGACGCAGATGCGCAATACTGCCAAGTAATCAATTATAAAGCGGAGGATTTTATCCCTGTTTTAGCATGTCCTTCCAATGTGGATAATGTGAAACCGGTGGAGGAACTTGCCGGAAAAGAAATCGATCAGGTATTTATTGGTTCTTGTACAAACGGACGATTGGAGGACTTAATGGCAGCAGCTGAAATTTTAAAAGGAAAGCACGTTGCTCCGTTTGTTAAGCTGATTGTAACACCAGCAAGCCGCAAAATTTATCAGCAGGCAGTAGACAATGGAACAATGGAAATTCTTGCGAAAGCGGGCGCCATTATTACACATCCTAGCTGCGGTTTGTGCTGTGGCAGAACAGGTGGGATTTTAACGGACGGCGAAACGGTAGTTGCTACAAATAACCGGAATTTTCTTGGACGTATGGGAACTTCTAAAGTTGGGATTTATCTTGCATCTCCCAAAACTGCGGCAGCGTGCGCCGTTGCTGGAAAGATTGTGGTACCATAAGGGTTACCGTTTTGCAGGGTTGAATTTTAACACATAAGAAATTTGTTATACGCAAGAACGATTGGATTTTCTTTCCTGCGCAGCGCATGTTGTCCGATTATGTAGCATGTGGTGCGCGAGAATTGAAAATCTTTACATTTTTCAGTATAATAAACGAACTTATCCATTTAAAGTAGATAAAAATCAAAGCAGTAATACTAAATATGTAAAGGATTTTAAATTATGAAACCAAATAAAAAATCATATTTTCGACTGGGGATAACTATTTTTTCCAGTTTAGCGGTGACGATTTTATTTTTTTTCCTGATTCTGCGTTTTCAGGAAATTTCATCTTATATTGGATTTATTTTATCTGCCATTCAACCAGTGGTGATAGGTATGGTATTTGCATATCTGCTCTGTCCGGTTGCGAAATTTTTGGAGCGGCAATGCCGACGGATAAAAATATTGACTCATGCTGCGCGACTCATTTCCGTATTGTTAACCATTCTTTTGGCATTTGGTGTGCTGGGAATGTTCTGTGCGTTAATTTTACCGCAGTTGGTGGACAGTGTGCGCAGTTTGGTAGAGGATTTACCACATTTGCTGGAAGTTCAGCTTACAAGATTGAGCACATATCTTGAATCTGACAGTGAAGCGGCGGATACAGTTATGCAAATGATTACTTCAATGGAAACTTCGTTAATGTCATGGATTAAGACCAACTTATTTGCAACGGTTTCCACGGTAGCAAGCAGCGTATTGTCGATTGGTTCTGCATTGGTGAATCTTGTGGTATCTGTGATTGTAACAATTTACCTTTTATTAGAAAGAGAACACTATATAGCGCAATGCAGAAAGTTGTTCTATGCGGTCAGTAGAAATAAACGCTTTAATTGCGTCGTAATGGAAACAATGCACCAAGTAAATCAGATTTTCAGCGGCTTTATCTCCGGAAAACTTTTGGATTCGTTGATTGTGGGAATAATTTGTTTTGTCTGTCTGACGATTTTACAGATGCCGTATGCATTGCTTGTCAGCGTAATTGTGGGAGTAACGAATATTATTCCAATGTTTGGGCCATTTATTGGAGCGATTCCCAGTGCGTTCTTAGTACTATTGGTTTCACCGACGAAATGTCTTATATTTTTAATATTTATTATTATATTGCAGCAGTTGGATGGAAATATTATCGGGCCGCGTATTCTTGGAAATTCTACAGGTTTATCAGCGCTTTATGTAACAGTAGCAATGTTGCTGTTTGGAAAGTTAATGGGCTTTTTGGGAATGATTGTCGGTGTGCCGCTATTTGCAACGCTTTATTATATTGTAAAACGTATGGCGGAATATTCTTTGCGGAAACAGGAAATGCCAATTAGTACACAGGAGTATGAAATAGATACAGCAGAGCAGGAATCTATAGAAAAAATAGAAGAAGCAGTGAAAAAAGAACAGGCAGCAAAGACAGAAAGCAAAGAAAAAAATAAAATATAAACACAAAAGCAGACAAAAGAAAACGAAATCAGCTTAGGGGCTGTCGCATTAAGACAAACGGATACAAGATAGTCTAACTCTGTGCTAAGATTTATACCATATCTGGTAGCATCAAAGCTTATTGCGACAGCCCCGTAAAATAGCGAAGTGGTTCTGCATGGAAGTCAATTTAAAATGCATCTTGACATCATTATCCAAATGCAGTATACTATAGCTGTATTAAGTGTACTAATACAGTTGTTAGAGGAGGGGCTATGTTTCTGATTGATTACAAAGATAGACGGCCAATTTATGAACAAGTGATAGAGAAGTTTCAGCAAATGATACTTTGTGGGGCATTAGGAGCGAATACGCCAATGCCATCTGTTAGAAATTTGGCAATGGAATTATCTTTAAATCCAAATACAATCCAGCGTGCCTATCAAGAATTGGAGCGAAAAGGATATATTTATACGATAAAGGGAAAGGGAAGCTTTGTAAGTGAGGCTTCCCTTGCTGCAGATAACAAGCGCAAAGAGATAAGGCAGGAATTACAAACAGTAGTGGATAAGGCATTGCTTGCAGGAGTAACTGCTGAGGAACTGCATATGATTATAAAACAGTGTATTGAGAATAGCAGCATGGAAAGGAGCACATCAATAAAATGATAGCAGCAGCGCACATTAGTAAAAGATTCGGCATAATAGAGGCTGTGAAAGATGTTTCGGTTACGATAAAAAAAGGCGAGGTTTTTGGTCTGATTGGCACGAATGGAGCAGGAAAAAGTACATTTTTGCGTATGGCATGTGGTGTTTTAAAACCAGACAGTGGAAGCATTCTTATTGACGAAAAATCTGTTTACGAAAATCCTGCTGCTAAGAGTGAGATTTTTTTTATATCAGATGATCAGTATTTTTTGCCTAATGCAAATCCTTTGGATATGGCACAATTTTATCGAAATTATTACAGTGGTTTTGATATGGCGCGGTTTCTGGAAATGATAGGAAAGTTTGGGTTAAGCAGACGGCGAAAAATCAATACGTTTTCAAAAGGAATGAAAAAGCAGTTATCGGTATTATTGGGAATTTGTGCAAATACAAAATATATGTTCTGTGATGAAACTTTTGACGGATTAGATCCCGTGATGCGGCAGGCGGTCAAAAGTATTTTTGCGGGAGAACTTGCAGAGCGCGATTTTACACCAGTGATAGCATCGCATAATTTAAGGGAACTGGAAGATATTTGCGATAGTGTGGGGATTTTGCACCAAGGTGGATTTTTAATGCAGAAGGATTTAGAGGAAATGAAACTCAATATCCATACCATTCAATGTGTGCTGCAAAATCTGGAGGATGAAACCGCATTAATGCATACAATAGACATTATAAAGATAGAAAAGCGGGGACGGCTTTCGATTATTACAGCACGTGGCAAAAAAGAGGAAATCATGAATAAAGTACAATCACTTCATCCTATTTTTGCAGAAATTCTTCCGCTTTCTCTTGAGGAAATATTTATTAGTGAAACGGAGGTAGTCGGTTATGACATCAAAAAACTTATTTTTTAGGCTGGTTAGGCAAGATATAAAGAAAAGGATTTGGTGTCCGATCGTTATCTTTATTACGTATTTTCTGATATTGGAAGTGCATATGTTAATGGAACTAGATTCTATTTATAAATATGCAAAGGATAGGGAGTATGATTTGCTGCATTATATTCCTGATACACTGTTTGGCACAAAGCTGATAACATTTTCCTTTATAATATGTGCAACAGCGTTTATGTGTGCGCTGGGTGGTTTTTCTTATCTTCATTCTAAACCGCAGGTTGATATTTACCATAGTATGCCAGTAAGCCGCACGAAGCTGTTTTGGGTGCAATATATTTCTGGTATATTACAATGCTTTATACCGTTGGTTTTTCATGTGCTGGTATGTCTGGCAATTGCGGCATCACGGTCGCTGTTGAATACGCAGAGCATTGTAAATAGTATCTGTTTTGTTGGGACAGAACTATTCATTTTTTTCATGGTGTACAGTGCAGTGATTGCAGCAGTGTGTCTGACGGGAAATCTAATTATCAGTATTTTAGGGGCAGGGGCGCTGTTTAGCTACAGCACTTTGATTGCTTTGTTAAAGGGTGCGCTATTTGAACACTTTTTTCATACGTATATTTCATTTGGCTATGAGGAAAGGCTTACAGTATCGCCTTTGGGACTAATAATTCGCCTGAAAAAACAACTGCCGCATAATGTCGAAAAAGGTACATTTTTTAGTTATAATAGTCTTTGGCAGAGTATTATGTTAATATTGATAGCAGTTGTTATTTATACGGCGGCGGCATTTGTGCTTTATAGGAAAAGACCTTCAGAATCCGCTGGAAAAGCGATTGCGTTTAGCAAAGTGGAACCGATTTTAAAAACATTGATTGTCCTTCCAGCAATGCTGTTGTCAGGATTGTTTTTTGCTGAGTTATCGGGCTCCTATGCTTCTTCAGAGCAGTTTCGGTGGTTTCTGTTTGGTGCGTTTTTTGGGTTTGTGATTGTTTGCCTGCTGGTGGAAATTGCTTTTCGAATGGATATTCGGTGCGCATTGGAACATAAGAAACAGTTTGCTTTTAATGCAGCTTGTGCGGTGCTGATTGTGGTAATTTTCCGCTATGATGTATTAGGTTATAATACGTATGTTCCATTAGAAAAGCAGATGCAAAGCTGTGCGGTTTCTATTGACGGACTAATGGAAATCGCACCGCCAGAAAGTATAACAAGAAATTGGTACAGATATTCTGATATTAAAAATTACCGTTTGCAGACTATGCATATTGAAAAAAATCCCAGTGTGATGAAGCTTATCAGAAAAGCGGCAAAGGAGGGGCTGCATTACAAATCCATTAACTATTATATTGGAATAGAGGAATCGCAGGAATACAAGGAGTTGGTAGAACAACAGAAAAACTATACCTCTATTACGGTTGGATATAATCTTTTAAATGGTTCAAAGGTATATCGCCATTATATTGTTGACCTTTCCGATACAGAAACCGTACAGTTAATTAGCGAAATTTTCAGCGATTATCAATACAAATTGGGTTCTGTTCCTATGCTAAGTGCAGAAAATTTTTATCAAAGCTGCCCAGAAATAGTGTGTACCAGCAATTTTCATGAACAGCGGCTGCGTCTTAATGTGGAGCAGCAGAGCACTCTTTCAGAAATATATCAAAAAGAACTGCTGAAATTAACTTTTGAAGAGGCTGCCAGCACGATTCCAGTCGGAACGATCTGTTTTTTAACCAAGGAGGATATCAAATATCATAATTATTATAATGGATATTCATTGTATGATATTTATCCGCAGTTTACGGAAACCATTGCACTGATAAGAAAGTATGGTTTTGATTTTAATGCTTCCCTGTCAGTAGAAGAAATATCGGAAATCCGTGTACGCAATTATAAAATAGAAGCTGAAACAGAAGAGAATTTTACCGATGACAATGACTATGCCGTATATACGCAAAAGGATAAAATGAAAGCAATTATAGAGCAGGCGGTTAATGATCGGCTTGAGGATAGATCCTTTTCGTATATAAGAAGGCTGCTCAATGAGGAGTTTGGAATTGAAATTGTCTGCACCGACGGGCAGTATTTGCCGTACGGATATACCTTTCGCGTGAATCATGTGCCAGATTTTGTTGAAAAAGATGTGGGAGAGTACAAGAACTGAAATATTTTTTAGAAATATTTTGAAAAGTGATTAACAAATGGTTTTTGATATGATAAAATTAAGTATGTCAAAATGTATATGTAATTTTTGGCAATTGATAATAGGAGGAAGGATATCGTGGAAAAAACAAAATGTGTAGCCTATGTATCTACTTATACAATGGGAGATAACCACGGAATAAAAATATATGACGTGGATTTAGAGGAGGGGCGCCTAACAGAAAAGGCAGAAGTTGAAATTACCAATTCTTCTTATGTGACAATATCACATAATGGCAAATTTTTGTACTCTATTACGGATTTTGGTGTAGAGTGTTTTCAGATAATGCCGGATGGCGATCTTAATTTTGTGAATAAAGCATCTATCAATGGTATGAGAGGTTGTTACCTTTCAACTGATTATGATGATAAATTCCTGTTTTGCGCAGGATATCATGACGGGAAAATTACTGTGCTACGTTTAAATCGGGAAACAGGTGCAGTTGGCGAGATAACAGACGAGATTTATCATAGAGGTCTTGGCAGCGTTGCAGAGAGAAGCTTCCGTCCGCATATTAGCTGTGTTAAAATGACAAGGGATAACAAATACCTGTGTGCAGCTGATTTGGGGATTGACTATGTGAATGTCTATCGCCTAAACCAAGAACGTGGTGTACTCAATCAGGTAGATATTATTCGCTGTGATCTTAATTCAGCACCACGTCATTTGAAATTTTCGGAGGATGGAAAGTTTCTCTATATTGTCGGTGAACTGAAAAATTGCATTGATGTTTACACATACCACGAGGAAAATGGGCTGCCGTTCTTTGATTTAATTCAGTCCATACCAACTACAAATCGTTATCAGATGCAAGGCATTGCCGCAAGTGCATTGAATATTTCCGCAGATGGCAAATATATTCTTGCTTCCAACGCAGGAGAAAACAGCGTTACTTTATTTGAGATTGATCCTGAAAAGGGCACATTGACAAGGATGTTTTGTCTGCCAATCAGCGGAGAATATCCAAAAGATGCAGCATTGTTTCCAGATAACCAGCATCTTGTCAGCCTAAATCACGAATCGGATACTATGACATTCTTTAAGGTAGACCATGATATGAAGTGCATTGTAATGAACCAGAAAGAAATTAAGATTAAACAGGCAAATTGTATTATTTTCCATTTGCTGCAAGATTGATTGTAAAAGAACAGTATAAAAGGGCTGTCGGGAAATGAAATTCTTTTGTAATAAATTCCGACAGCTCCTTTTGTGTTGTAGGAGAGAAGAAAGGAGAATCAAACGAATGTCGGGTTCAACATTTGGAACAATCTTTAAAATCACCACATGGGGGGAGTCACACGGCGCGGCAATCGGCGTTGTGGTGGACGGCTGCCCCGCGGGTCTTGCGCTGTGCGAAGCGGATATTCAGAAATTTTTAGACAGGCGCAAGCCTGGCAGTTCTCAGTTTGCTACCCAACGCAAGGAAGCGGACAGCGTAGAATTATTATCCGGCATCTTTGAAGGAACAACTACTGGCACGCCGATTTCTATGCTTATCCGAAACACGTCGCAGCGTTCGGCAGATTACAGCGAAATCGCCTCGTATTATCGTCCTGGGCACGCGGATTATACATTTGATCAAAAATATGGCTTTCGTGACTATCGCGGAGGCGGGCGTTCTTCCGGCCGCGAAACAATAGGGCGAGTTGCAGCAGGTGCAATTGCAGCTAAGCTTCTGAGCGAACTTGGTATTACTGTAACAGCCTATACAGAATCTATTGGTGATATTCAAATATCTATGGAACATTTTGACTTAGAAGAAGCGCGCCGCAATCAAACTGGTATGCCTGACCATGCTGCTTCTGAGCGGGCAGAGGTTTATCTAAAAGAATGTATGCAGAAACTCGATTCCGCAGGCGGCGTTGTAGTTTGTCGTGTCCAAAACCTTCCTGCCGGAATTGGAGAACCTGTATTCGATAAATTAGATGCCAATCTTGCAAAAGCCATCATGTCGATTGGTGCTGTTAAGGCATTTGCAGTCGGTGATGGTACAAATGTTTCTACAGCTAACGGTTCTACGAACAACGATTGTTTCCGTATAAACGAGGGAAAGATTATCAAAGAAACGAATCATGCTGGTGGGATTTTAGGTGGTATCAGCGACGGATCGGAAGTTATTCTTCGGGCATATTTTAAACCGACACCTTCTATTTTTCAAAAACAGGAAACTGTAAACCGCAGCGGAGAAAATATTTCAATACAAATCAAAGGCAGACATGATCCTATTATTGTTCCAAGAGCTGTTGTTGTTGTTGAAGCAATGACTGCGTTGACGGTTCTCGACCTGCTTTTGCAAAATATGACTTCGCAAGTAGAGAAAATTAAGCAGTTTTATACATTATAAGTTTATATTTGGTGAAGATAGAGGGTGCAGATATACTAACGACCGTTAAGATTTTCCAATTTCTACACAGCCCATATTGCATAAGCGGGCAATACGTGCTGTGCAGAAAGGAAAATCTAATCGTTCGTGGGCATAAATAAAAATGGATTTGACTATCATAAATGAAAATTATATAATTGATATGTAAGTAATCAAATTTATTTTAAATCATTACGCAATTGTTTTGTAGATTTTATGCAAAATGAATATGATAGAATTAAAAGAAAGAAAGTGGGAAGATGAATACAAAGATTATTTTTATAGGAAATTACAAGGGAGGTGTAGGCAAAACAACAAGTGTTCTGAACTTCGCAGAATATTTTTCCAGAGCTGAAAAAAAGGTTTTGGTATTAGATTTAGATCCACAAAGCTCCCTAAGTGAAATATTGGTGGCAAATGGAAATTATGGTTCATTAAGTGATTTACCTGAAAATGAAACCTTGAATTATGTATTTGATCTATAT
>VSNQ01000046.1 GCA_009774395.1 Lachnospiraceae bacterium | reverse complement strand
AATATAGATTTAGCACTGGAACGTGCGCAGATGAAGGCGGATGCCCTTGTCAGGGAGAGTGAATAATGTAAAAATGCAGCAGGGTGTAATAATGATAAAGCGGAAAATGTTTTAGATAAATTTTTATATGATACTACAGGAAAATAAAAATGTACATTCATAATAAATTATATGATTAGCCCGTCAAAAGGGTATTTTTCAAAAGAATGGTACAATATATTGTGATTAGGACAGATATACATATTCTATATATTGTGGTTATTTTTCTTAATTAACTCTTTTGACGCTTTAATCATTATATAAGAAAACCACATATTTGTGTATCGGTAGAAAGTGATATAATTTCTGTCCGATACACTTTTTTTATGATGACTAGAGTAAAAAATGCATTTTACTGTTTGATATTTGGCTGTTTTGCAAGCATGGCTTTCTGTGTATCCCACACAGGCAGTGCTTGTTATTCTTATCAGGAAAGGTTTTCACCTTTCCAGTCAGTAGAAAAAACTTTGAAATTTTCTTAGGCAATGTTCCCATAGAGGGAGCATTACTTTATATACAATTAACATCAGGAACAGCGGAGAAGGGGTGGGGAGAAAAATGTTAGGGACTGCGGCAGGATTGCGGGGGCAAGCATAGACAACCTCATGCCGAAGTACCAGAGGGAGCAGGAAGAATTCAAAAAACAGCTTTCCGCATTGCAGGAGCAGTCGGCAGAGCATGACGCTACAGAGCAGAATGCGGGGAAGTGGATAAGCCTGATCCATTACCGTTTTATCGGAAATCTGACCGACAGCGGGAATGGGAAACAATTCAATAAAAAATCCAGTTAAAAACAATTAAGCTGTAAAAATCGTCTTTAACGGGAATTTACTGACGACAACATAGGGACGGTTCAGCCCTTTGCCATGATGCAAATAGCGAGTGCTTAGCATATGAGAAATTAAAAAATGGTGTACTAAACTTAAACGTAACAGCAGCCGTTTTTGTAAATAATTAGGAATTGTAAAGATTCATTTTTAGCAGTTCCGTAGGATATCATTTTTTATAAGGTTATGCTATAATCTCTTATAGACTAAAAAAATCGTGTTACAGTTTGGTGGGGAGGAATAATAAAAAATAATGAAACGAATTGCACAGGATATTAAAAACGGGCAGTTTAGCAATATTTATTTGCTTTATGGAGAGGAAGCATATTTGCGCAGGCAGTACCGCGATAATTTAAAGAAAGCGCTTGTCGCAGAAGATGATACATTGAACTGTACAAGTTATTCCGGCAAGGATATCAATGTTAATGAGATTGTGGATATTGCGGGTACGATGCCGTTTTTTGCAGAGCGCAGAGTTATTATAATTGAAAACAGCGGCTGGCTTAAAAGTGGTGAGGACAGAATGGTAGACTTAATTAAGAACCTGCCCGACACAACATATATTGTATTTGTGGAGTCTGAAGTCGACAAGCGCAGTAAACTTTATAAGGCAGTAACTGCAAAAGGGTATGCAGCACTTTGCGAAATGCAAGATGAAACCATGCTGAAAAAGTGGATTATGGGTCTGCTAAAAAAAGAGAATAAGCGGATAACGCCGGATGCGCTAAATCTTTTGCTGGATAAAACGGGAACCAATATGGAAAATATCCGGCGTGAAGTGGAAAAACTCGTATGCTACCGATATTTTGACGAGGGAATTACTGTGGAAGATGTGGAAGCATTGTGCATTGTACAGGTACAAAATAAAATCTTTGATATGGTAGAAGCCGTTGCACAGAAAAGGCAGAAGGAAGCATTGGACTGGTACTATGACCTGCTTGCGCTTAAAGAAGCTCCCATGAAAATTTTAGCATTGATATCCCGCCAGTTTCATATGCTATTGCAGGTAAAAGAGATGCGCCAGAAGGGATATCCCGAGGCTGATATTGCCAAACAGACAGGGCTAAATGCCTATTATTTAAAGAAAAAATATATTCCACAGGCGGCGCAGTTTCAAATTTCACAGCTAGAAACAGCATTGCGTAAATGTGTGGAAGCAGAGGAAGACGTAAAAACAGGACGAATGCAGGATATACTAAGCGTAGAATTAATTATTGTTGGGCTTAGTTCATAAAATGAAAAAGAAAGGAAGACAAAATCATGATACCAAAAGACCCTGTTATGTTATTAAGTTTTATGAATCTAAAGCTTCGTGATTTTTACACCAGTCTTGAAGCTTTCTGCGAGGATACAGGTGAGGATTATTTTGCGATTACAGAAAAACTTGCGACAATTGATTATTATTACAATCAAGAAAAAAACCAGTTTGTATAAAGATGCATTGCAGTTTGGCTGTGCTTTGAATGTTTAAGGAAAAGCATATTCCAGTAAAAAATCGGCAGTTTTTCATAGCGGAGGGGGATAAGAATGGAACAACAGCAGAAATGTACTTTAACAGATATTTGTATTGCTTTCTTAGTGAAAAATTATTTTCGACTTTCTATTGAGCCTGCTGGTAATGGATGCTTGCATCAATGGGATTGGGCTGCAAAACGGGCTGATTTATGTTTATATGCAATAGATCCAGTGGAGCTTGTTGCGTTATATATGATTTCTGACGATTGGATATCAAATATAAAAATACCAGAGAGTATTTGGCAGCTTTTGTGATGATAAGGATTAAAATGCGCACAAACCATTTGTAATTTATTCTGGTAAACATTAGCGTTTATCAATAATGCCGCCCCACGAACGTAATTATCTTGAACAATATGGTACAATTTATCGCTTGTGAGTATATAAGATATTGTCAAATTGATAGAAAGGAAGCAATTGAAATGATTGAGGCAGAGGAAAAAGAATATGTTTCCGTTTTTGCAGGAAGCTGCCAGTCACGAGAATTATTGGAGGAATATTTGTTTCAGCAGCATCAGTTATTAAATTTCTCTCCGATTCGTTCTGTGTTTGAAAAAGATTTTCATTTTAAATATGATGAACGAGATTTGTTTCATGCTGTAAATGCGCGAATGTCAAATAATGTAGAGGAAATTTTCGCAAATGTAAAAGCCTTTGATATGGATTGGCTAAAACAAGAGCATTCGGATTGTTTTGATCGCTTTTATAATGTTGCGATTGTGATAAAAAATTATAGATATCAGGGAGAAGTGAAGGAAATTACAAATGAAAAATTTGGGTATTTTAAATTTTTCGGTGTATATCCGTTGAAAAGAGCGGAAGTAATTATAGATTATGGTAATACATATAGAAATGCAATTTATAAATTGATTCAATGGGGATATAAGGTTTCTCGTGTTCAGGAATCGGCAGATTTTAATGCTGGAATGGAATGGCTGGCTCAAAAAGATCAAAAGATATATACCGCAGAAAATCCGTTGCGGCTGTTGGGGCTTATTACCATAATACGGGAGTATGGAGAAAATTGGGAACATAGTGATGTGGCGAGAACTTTTTCAATAAAGCCTGCACTGGGAGAACTGGATTATCATGAATGGATGTGGGGGAAGATACTCGATCCAGAACAGATCGAGGAGGAATAAAGTTCTGAGAAGAAAGGCAGGGACTTAATTATAGAATGAAAAAAGTAAAGCAAAAGGAGTATGATTTTAGAAATAAGTTATATCTTTCCGTTTTTGTGGGTGTCTGCAAGTCAGAGAAATTACTGGATAAATATTTGGAGCAGTATTTAACTTTATTAGAACTGGACTGTATTGGGTCTTCATTTGGGATAGATTTTCATATTAATTATTATGATGACGAGTATTATAAAGCGATTGTAAACGCTCAGATGTCTAATGATATTGACGAGATTTTCGCAGACGCAGCAATTTTTGATTTGGATTTGCTCAAACAAGATTATCCCAATCATTTAGACAAGTCGTATAATACAGTTATTATTATTGGAAGAATGAAGTATGAGGGAGAAGTACAAGAGATACAGAATGATGAATTTGGGTATTTTAAATTTTTAGGTACTTATCCCGAGCAATTGCCAAATAAAATAGAAGATACTTCTAAAATGCATCAATACGCAGTAAATAAACTGGCGGATTGGGGATACAGCATTTCTATTACAAGTGAAAATAGAGAAGACAGTAAAGATTATTTTAAATGGAAAGCAGAGAAAGGCGGAAAGACATTTACAGCGAGCGATCCCCTGCGTCTGCTGGGCATTGTAACAATTGTACGGGAGTACGGAGATGCATGGGATCGCGCAGAGATACATAGCACTTTATCAATACTGCCGATATCGCAGGAAAATTGTTGAGATGAAAGCTTAGTTTGATTACGAAGTTGTAATATGCATCTGCTGCTGATATTGCAGGAAAAGTGTTGAAATGAAAGGAAGATTGAAAAGATGATGATGTTTTCTGTAAGAAAAATCGTGGGAACAGTTTGTATATGGATGGTTTGCAGTACAGTTGTTCTGCTGCAAGGTTGTACAACTGGAAAGACAAAGGTACAAAATACAGCGGAAATAAACGGGCAAAGCAGCGTTTCGCAAAACAATGAGAGCATGGATAAAGATAGTAATGCTATGCGAAACAACGAACAAGCGGCTCAAGATAGCAGCATTCTGCAAAACGATGAAAAAGTAATTCAAGATAGCAATACTGTGCAAAGCAACGAAAAAGCAGATAAAAATAACAGTGTTTTACAAGGTGATGAAAAAGCGGATAATAGCCCTCAAACACATCAAAACAATTTATCTTCAGATAATAATGCATCACAAGAAATCTTATATACATTTACAGATGATCTTGGCAGGGAAGTCACTGTTACAAGCCATCATCGAGTGGCAGTTCTGATAGGCAGTTTTACGGATATCTGGTTGCTTTCCGGTGGAACGGTAGTGGCGGCAGCGCGGGATTCATGGACAAGTTTTGATTTAGGGCTTGATGAAAGTGTGGTAAATATCGGTTCTCATGTGGAACCTGATGTGGAACAGTTAATTGCTGCCAATCCGGATTTTGTAATTGCCAGTGCCAATACGGAGGCAGATTTAGCATTGGAGGAGCTTCTGACCAATGCAAATATTACGGTAGCATATTTTGCCGTATCAAATTTTGACGATTATCTGCATATGCTGAAAATCTGTACGGATATTACAGGACGCACCGATTTATACCAGCAAAATGGATTAGCAGTGAAAGCGCAGATTGAATCGGTAAGAGAACGCTCCCATCAAAGGAAAGAACAGGGTGAAATAATGCCAAAGGTATTGTTCCTTCGTGCGAGTGCGGGAGCAATTCGGGCTAAGGGAAGCGAGGGGAATATTGGCGGTGAAATGCTTGCTGATCTTGGGTGTATCAATATTGCTGACAGCGATAACAGCCTTTTGGAAGATTTAAGCATGGAGGCAGTGATTACTGCGAATCCTGATATTATTTTGATTACAACACAGGGAACTGACACAGAGGCAATTCAAAAAAATGTGGAGGAAACTTTATTAAATAATCCAGCTTGGGCAGCATTGGAGGCTGTAAAGACAGGAAAATATTTTATGATAGAAAAAGAACTCTACAATCTAAAACCGAATGCACGCTGGGGCGAAGCGTATGAAAAACTTGAGAAACTATTATTTGGATAGTAGGTCTGCATATCCCAGTTGCATAAGCAGCCAAAACGTGCCTTGCAGTAAGGAAAAACAAATTGTTTGTTAGTGTAAGAATAACAATAGGGAACAGTTCTTAAAATATTGTGATAAGAAAGGAATATTAAAAGAAAAAGTCAATAATTTGGGACTTGGTAATATAGGAAGGAAGCATAGTTGAAATGGGATATTTTCCGTTTTTTGTGGATATCGAAGGAAAAAATGGATTAATTGTGGGCGGCGGATCGGTTGCAGTTCATAAGATTCGTAAATTGCTGCCATTTAGACCAAAACTAAAAGTAGTATCACCTGCACTATTACCAGAATTAATAGAAATTGCGCAAAACAGCGAAATCCTTCTAATCCAAAGAGAATTTCAAGAGGAGGATTTGCAGGACGTTACTTTTGTAATAGCATCATCAGAGAACCGCAGCCTCAATGCACGGATAAGCTGTTTATGCCATAAGGAAGGTATTTTGGTCAATGTAGTTGACAATAAAGAAGAATGCAGTTTTTTATTTCCGGCGCTCGTCCACCAAGGCGATCTAACAATAGGTGTTACCACCGCCGGTGCAAGTCCGGAGGTTGCTGCAACCATAAAAAATGAAGTAGCAGCAATGATGCCTGCAAATATTGAGGAGATATTAGACTATCTAGCCGCACTTAGACCGCTTGTCAAAGAAACGATTCACGACAGCAAGATCCGTGCGCAGTTTCTAAAGGAAATGGCAAATTGCTGTATGGAAAGCGGCGGAGTCTTTAGTGAAAAGGAAACAAAGCGGAGATTGGATGCCTTGATACAGAGAACAGAAAAAAGCGCCAGTATATCACCAAAACAGGAAATTTGCGGGGAAACACCTACAGATATAGATACCAGCAAGAATAAAATAGAAAAGAACATAAGAAGCGAAGAACTTGCAGGTATAAATACCAGCAGGAATGAAATAGAAAAGAACAACGGAATCGTAACAGTTGCAGGTATCAATACCAGTAAGAATGAAATAGAAAAGAACAACGGAAGCGTAACGCTTGTAGGTGCAGGTTGCGGCAGTTACGAATTAATAACTTTAAAGGGACTGCGTGCGATCCGGTATGCGCAGGTAATTGTCTATGATGATTTAATCGACAAACGCCTTCTTGATTTTGCGGCAGAAAGCTGTGAATGCATCTATGTAGGAAAGCGCAGCGGCAGACATAGTATGTGTCAGGAAGAAATCAATGCCTTGCTGCTTCAAAAAGCAAAAGAAGGGAAGCGCGTAGTCCGATTAAAGGGTGGTGATCCATTTGTATTTGGACGCGGCGGGGAGGAAATCCATGCATTAAATAGAGAACATATTCCAACAGCGTATATTCCGGGCATTACTGCGGCACTTGCAGTTCCTGCTTTTGCCGGGATTCCTGTAACATATCGGGAGATAAGCCGTAGCGTTCATATTATAACAGGGCATACATCTGCAACAGACAGTACATTGCCAGAGAACTTTGCACATTTTGCAAGACTAGATGGAACACTTGTTTTTTTAATGGGGCTGGCGAACCTTGCACAGATAGCACAAGCGTTGATAAAATACGGAAAAAATCCCCAAACGCCTGCGGCAGTGATACATGGAAATTTAGATAATACCGTAGAAATAATAAAAGGGACACTGTTTAATATTGTTGAAAAAGTACAGCAGACTTCCATAAAAACGCCAGCAGTGATTGTAGTGGGGGAAACAGCAAAAATACTTATGCATGACACAGAGAGGTAAGGAGCTGCTAATAAATTACTCATAACAATTACTTGTTATAAGTGATGCTTTTACAGTTTTTAATAAGGAAAATATTTAGAAAAGAATAAAAAGGTGCTGTCACAAGAAATGAAAATTTGGAAACTTTTGTCGGGAATTTTATGTATTATATGTTCTAGTAGAATATTATTGTTATCATGTGTGGCTGGATTAGTAAGTCCTATGGGAGCAGATGAAGCAGTTCAGGTTGAGTTTAGTATTGCAGCAGCAGTATTGATTTTGATCGGTGGTATTGTGTCTATTGCAGTAAGGAATAAAAATGCTGGAAATGCTGTTGTTGCGATGATATTTGCAATTGAGGCAATCGTTATCTATATTTTATCAGGAAAATTTGAGCATTTAATGATATGGGCAACGTGGGCACTTATATGCAGCATAATATTCGTTGCCGCATTGCTAAAGGAAGATAAGCCGCAATAGAAAAATATGCCTGTGCATATTCACCATACCATTGCGCATCAGAAAGGTAGGCAAGCATTTCCGCAGAATTATCATGTGTATGGGATGGTTGCGGGAAATAATCTAAAAGAAGCCCGCCAAACAGCGGGCAAGACATAGTATTATGCTTGAATTTTTGCTAAGAGAGCCTCCTGCAAAATTTGAGAAAAGTTTAAGTCCATAGCAATTGCTGCTTCATTCAGCCATTCAGGGATACTTAGAGTTTTCTTTACAGCACGTGAATTTGTGCGTTTTTTATAAGCGAGCATATCAAACTCAATTACAACAAGAAAGGAGTCAGGTTCTAAAGTAATTGTAGTCGGGTCAGAACTGGCAGGAAAAGGCTGTTGTTCTTTTTCACGGCAGGTTAGTGCTAAGCCTAATGCATCGATAGCCATTTCATAAGCCTGACTCATATCATTACCTTGTGTAAGGCATTCTGGAATATCAGGAAAAGAAATCCAAAAGCCGCCTTCTTCTGCTTTGTGGAATAATGCTGGATAGAAAAACTTTTTCATATAGCGCCTCCTTGTTTGAAAAACAGAACTATCTGAGTCCTGCCTGTTTTAAGATAGCTTGTTCCAGTCCTTTTTTTAGGTCTTTGCTATGATATTCTAAATATAATACGTATTATTACGTATGCCAATAGAAATATGTTATTATAAAATGCGGTTATTTATTGACAGTTCCTTAGTAACAAAATAGCAACAGTTTTTCTGCAAATTACTTGGTTTATAAGGATTCTAACAATTTATAAATTTGAAAATTTAAATACGTTTTAAGGACTTCTTAATAATTTCTATGCTACACTTCTTTTATCTTAGGTAAGAGCTTTATCCTAGGTAAGGGCTTTATCCCAAGAAAAATATTTTTCTCAAGAAATATTATTATCTTAAAAAATACCATTTAAGAAACCACGCAGGGAGGTATGAAAGTGTTTTTCCACATATTAAAGAAAGACTTAAAACGAAAGAAAACAATGAATCTAATACTATTGTTGTTTATTATATTGGCATCTATGTTTTTGGCCAGCAGTGTAAACAGCTTGGTTGCGGTGAATGGTGCAGTAGAGCACTTTATGAAAATATCCAAAGTGCCGGATTTTTTTGCAATTACAATACAAGATGGGAAAGAAGATGCAATTGGCGATTATTTGCAGGACAATTCCTATTTGTTAGAATATGCTTATCTGGATGCCTACAGCATAGGCGGCGATCAGATTGCAATTGCGCAGTCCGCACAATATCCCGACGGCGGAAGCTATGAGCAGAGCAATGTACTTTATTTAAGTACTGTGCCGGAGAATTTTATGAAAGTATTTGATTTGGAGGGGAATACGCTGCACTTGCAGACGGGGGAAATTGCGCTGCATAAAATAGAGGCGGAAATAAACCAGCTTGCGATTGGGGATTCAGTAAAGATTCGAGTCGGCAGCGTGGAGCAGGAGTTTCGTGTCGCAGCGATATTGAAAGATGCTGTATTTGGCAGTTCAATGATGGGAACGAGGCGTCATGTTATCAGTCAGGAGGATTTTGAAAAATATCAAGATCAGGGAGATATTGTGTTTAGCAGAATCCACTGTGTGCAGTTTCAAGATGAGGAGGCATTTCGGGATGGATGGAAAAAGCAGAATTTTAGCGCGGCTTTTAACGGGGATTGGGATTTAATAAAAACTTGCTATATTTTGGATATGCTGATAGCGGCAGTTTTTATTGTGGTCAGCGTCTGCCTGATTCTAATTGCTTTTTTGGTGCTGCGGTTTACAATTGTCTTTACTTTGCAGGAGGACTATAAGGAAATTGGGATAATGAAAGCCATTGGAGTTCCTGAAAGGGGAATTAAGGGGATTTATTTGGTGAAATATTTTGCGATTTCTCTTATTGGTACCGCATTGGGATTCCTCCTTAGTTTTCCGTTTGGAAATATGCTTTTGAAGCAGGCGATTGTCAATATTATAGTGGAGAAAGCAGACCAAAATTATATGATAAATATCGTTTGTGCGGTTGCTGTTGTTGTGATTGTGCTGGTGTTTTGCTATGGCAGCACCAATAAATTAAAAAAGTTTTCCGCACTGGATGCTATCCGCAGTGGTTCTAACGGGGAACGCTACCAAGCCAAAAACCGTATAAAGCTTTCGAAACAAATCTGGATGCAGCCCTGTTATTATATGGCAGTAAATGACATCTTTAGTAGTTTGAAACGGTTTGCGGTTCTTGGTATTACATTTGCAATCGGAACAATGCTGATACAGCTTCCTTACAGCGTTATCAGTACCTTACGTGACGCCAATGTAGTTCGTTTATTTAGTGGTGCATCGTCGGATGTCTATATGGATAATGGGAAATTTGCCGCTTATATTGAACAGGAAAACATTGCGCCGCTGATGCAGGATTTAACGGCAATCGAAGAAATACTGGCAGAACATCAAATCAGCGCAAAGACAGGAGCAGATATTATCTATGTAATGCCTTGCTATGCCGAAGATCCAGAAGATACATATATGTACAATACACTTCAGGCAGTAGGTTCTTGGGAACGCCATTATGCTTTCCTGGAGGGCAGAGAGCCAGAATTGGAGAATGAAATAATGATTACGGATAAAACGGCGAAGGAAATGGGGGTAAGTATTGGCGACAGCATCTATTTTAAAAGAAAGGATTCTACACAGGAGTTTGTGATTACAGGCATTTATCAAAGCATGCTCAATATGGGAAACGGTTTTCGGGTAAGCAGGTGTGCCAATATGGATTATGCATATGCTTCTTCGCTGTTCTGCATTCAGATAGAAATTGAAGATATGGACAGCAGCGAAGCTTGTGAACGGTTAAAGGAGATTTTTCCCAACGATAAAATCCGTACTTCCGCAGAATTTATTGATTCTATGACAGGAAGCATGATGGCACAGTTGGATGTAATGATGGTATTTATAATTGTGATTGTGCTGATTATTAACAGTTTGATTACCTTGCTTATGATGAAAACGATTATGACAAAGGAACGTGGGGATATTGCATTGCTCAAAAGCATCGGCTTTGGCAATGTTGCGATTCAAAAATGGCAGAGCGCACGAATTTTTATTATATTGCTATTGGCGATTATGGCAGGAACTATTTTGTCCAATCTATTTGCACCATATATTATCGGGCCGATTTTCTCCATAATGGGCGCAAGCAAGATTACTTTGGAAATTAATCCAATCAATGCATATTTTATCTATCCATTGATGCTTTTAATAGTGACAGGCGTATCCGCAGTGCTGTGCTCTACAGGAATCCGCAAAGTCGATTTAAAAGAAGTAAATAGTATGGAGTAAAAAATTGAAAAATTTAACGTTTGTTAGTAAAACGATGCAATAGGGCGGAATCGTAACAATATAAAATAGGGAAATAGGATAAATGCAGCAGAATAAAATCGTAATAATATAAAACAGAGAAATAGGATAAATGCAGCAGGATAGAATTGAAACAATGATAAAAGAGCGTAAATAGGAAGGAAAATAGAACATGGAATTATTAACTGTAAAAGATTTATGCAAAACGTATATTATAAACAAAAGGCAGAACAATGTACTTCGAAATGTCAATATGACAGTAAAAGAGGGGGAAATGGTGGCGATTATGGGGCCGAGTGGATCTGGGAAATCAACATTATTATATACCATCAGCGGAATGGATCATATTACTGCGGGAAAGGTGGAGTTTTCTGGCAGGGATATCAGCAAAATGAAACCCGCAGAAATCAGTGATTTAAGGCTGGATGAAATGGGATTTATTTTCCAGCAAATGTATATGTTAAAAAATCTCAGCATTTATGATAATATCATCTTACCAGCCTATCAGTCCAAAAATGGCAAAGGGAAAGAACAGCACCGGGCGATTAACGACAGGGCAAAGACGTTAATGCATAAGCTGGGCATTCATGAGATTGCGGATAATGATATTAATGAGGTATCAGGCGGACAGCTTCAACGTGCCTGCATCTGCCGCAGTCTGATTAATCAGCCGAAAATAATATTTGCCGACGAGCCGACAGGAGCTTTAAACCAGCAGACCTCCCGTGAAGTAATGAAGGAATTAAATCGGATTAATGCGGAGGGAACAACGATTATGCTGGTAACGCACGATATGAAAGTTGCGGCAAAAAGTGACAGAGTGCTTTATATCGAGGATGGAAATATCAAAGGTGAATATACATTCGGAAAATACACAGTACAGGAGAAAGAAAAGGAAAAAGAACGAGAACGCAAGCTGTCAAATTGGCTGATGGAAATGGGATGGTAACAGCAATAAGCGGATTTGCAATAACGCCGACTTACGAGTATAATAAAATTTATCGTTCGTGAGCATGGTAAGACAAAAAAGTAATAATTACGGAAAGAAGTGGGTTGCAATCATGGTAGATATTCTTTTGGTGGAGGATTATGCAGAACTCAATGGGCTAATGGAAACCTTTCTAAAACGGGAGGGATATTCAGTAAAGGGTGCTTCTTCCGGAGAGGAAGCACTGGCGTTTTTAAAGGAAAATAAGGCAAAGCTTGTGGTATTGGATGTAATGCTGCCCGTAATGGATGGGTTTGCAGTCTGTTCGCTGATTCGGAAAAACAGCAATACGCCGATTATTTTCCTAAGCGCCAAGGTTGATAAAGAGGATAAAATGAACGGGTTTCGGCTGGGAGCGGATGATTATGTGGAGAAGCCAGTAGATATGGATATTTTATGCGCCAAAGTAAAAGCCTTAATGCACCGCAACTATAATTTAAAGAAAGAAAACACCATTATTCATTCTGGTGCATTATCCATTGACAAAGAAGCAAAACAGGTTTTTCTGCGGGATAAGCAAGTGGCGTTAACCGTAAAAGAGTATGAATTATTAGTTCTGCTTGCAGAAAATCCGCAGAAAACGCTGAATAAGGAATATTTGTTTCATCAGGTTTGGGGCATGAATTCCTTTAGCGAGAACCAGACCTTGACGGTGCATATTAAAACGCTGCGGGATAAGATTGAAGACAATCCCAAAAAGCCGCTACGCATTAAGACTATCTGGGGCGTGGGGTATCAATATGAAGAAATTTAACAGCCTGATAGCTGCTATCGTTTTACTTTATGGAATTGCGGCATTTGCGCTGTATTGGTGGAGAGGAGCGATCAATGCAGAGAAATCACAGGAATACAAAGTGGAGATAAACCGCCTTATGGCAGAATTTACCGCAGAAGGCGCATTTTATCAGCCAGATTTATTAGGGATGAAGTGGGTTTGTGCGGTCGATTATTTAGATATTTCAAACCAAGAGTATATACACCAAGAGATTTTGCAGGCGTTTTTTCATTCAAGAAATGGAAAAGAGAGTTTTATTCAGCCACTGTTCGCAGGGGAAACATTAAAAGGGTTTGTGCGGTTTGATTATATAACAGCGTGCGGCGGCAGAAGATGGTTTGGAGTTGCAGAAAGCGTGTTGCTCTTTAGCGGGATGTTTGTGTTGGCGGTGCTGCTGTATATCCGAAAGAATATTTTAAAGCCATTTCACAGATTAAGTGATTTGGCATTTGAATTGTCCAAAGGGCATCTGCAAGGGGAACTAGAAGAGGGCAAAAATCGTTTTTTCGGGAAATTTGTATGGGGCATTGTCATGCTGCGAGATTCATTAAGCACTGCGAAGGCACAGGCGTTAAAATTGGAAAAAGATAAAAAAATGCTGCTGCTTTCGCTGTCCCACGATATTAAAATTCCGCTAAGTACAATTCAATTGTACGCAAAGGCATTAAAAGAGGGTGTCTATCAAACGGAGGAACAGAAGCTGTACGCTGCGGCACAGATAGCAGGGCACGCGGCGGAAATTGAACAGTTTGTTAAGGAGATAATAACAACGTCCAGCGAGGATATTTTGGCGATAACGGTGGAAGAAGGGGAATTTTATTTAAAAGCGCTAATGAATAAAGTGCAAAAAGTTTATGCGCCCAAATGCAGGCTTGCAATGACGGAGTTTCAGATTGGCAGCTATGCGGATAAGCTTTTAAAGGGTGATATAGAACGTGCGTTTGAAACACTGGAAAATTTGTTGGAAAATGCGCTGAAATATGGAGATGGGAAACGGATTTCCATTGACTTCTATATGGAGGAATACTGTCAAATTATTAGAGTGTATAATACCGGAATTCCCGTGTCAGCAGAGGAATTGCCGCATCTGTTTGACAGCTTTTACCGTGGAAGTAATGTGGAGGGCAAAGCAGGAAATGGATTGGGGCTGTATATTGGCAGAGAAATTATGTGCAAAATGGACGGCGAACTATTCGCGGAACGGACAGAGAATGGAATGCGGTTCTGTATGGTGCTTCAGATACGTTAAGGAAATTGGCATAAAAGAGATAACGCCCGGCGATAAATCAATTGTGGAAGCAGTTGTCTATACTAACGACCGTTAAGATTTTCAAATTTCGGCACAGCCCATATTGTATAAGCAGACAATACGTGCTGTGCCGAAAGGAAAATCTAATCGTTCGTGAGTATAAAAATAAATATCGAAAAAAATTAAAGCAGCAGAAAAAATCTGATGTAACGTATGGAATTGCCATATGGGGACATCAGATTTTTTTATTTATATAGAAAAAAATAAGCATTTTAAAAGAATTTATGGTCAAATTCGTGGTCAAAATTGGTATGATTTTATATGAGACACTATTAATCACCACCCAAACAGAGAGGAAAACGAAAAATGGCAAGACACGGAGAAAATATCAGAAAGAGAATAGACGGGCGCTGGGAAGGTCGTTACCTAATATACAGCGAAGAGAAAGGAAAACATATTTACCGTTCTATTTATGGCAGAACATATGAGGAGGTACGGGAAAAATTGACCACTCAAAAAAATCTTTTGATAAAAGACCAAATGAGAAAGACAGCAGCCTGCAAGGAACAATTAAATCCTGTTGTAAATGATATTACTTTTTTACAGGTAACTGAGGAATGGCTTGCAGATGTAAAAGAGAACAGAAAACAGTCTACTTACATAAAATACAATTTAATTGTGAAAAAATATCTACAAAATTTTTTTCAAAAAACACTGCTGATGGAACTGACAGACATCTATGTGAGAGAAAAAATTGTGGATGACTTATCAAACAGCGTCCAAAAAAGCATCTACTGTGCCTTAAATCAAATACTAAAATATGCTTCACAAAAATATTCCATAACAATGCCATATCTAAAAAAACCGCCTGCAGATTTGCATAGCAGTCCAGTGAAAGTACTTGCCAAAAACGAGCAGAAAAAAATTATTTCTATACTCTATCAAGAAATGGATCGGTTTAAAATGGCAATACTGCTTTGCTTATTTACAGGTCTTAGGCTTGGGGAATTATGCGCTCTAAAATGGGAAGACATTGATTTTGAAAATAAAATCTTAATGGTCAATCGAACCGTGCAGCGCCTTTATGTGGAAGGCTGCAAGACCAAAACGAAACTGGTGGAAACACCACCAAAAAGCGAATATTCCAAAAGAGAAATTCCGCTGCCTGCCGCGATACTAGAACTGCTGATATCATTTCAAAATAATAAGGACTATATTTTTGGTGGAAAAAAGCCAATGGAACCACGTACATTACAATACCATTTTAAACAAATTTTAGCTGACGCCGGATTGCCTGATAAAAATTTTCATATTCTTCGTCATACATTTTCTACAAACTGCATAGAAGGAGGAACGGATGTAAAAAGTCTTAGTGAAATGCTAGGACACGCTGATGTGCAGATTACATTGAATCGATATGTGCATCCCTCTATGGAAGCAAAGCGGCAGTATATGGATGGACTGTCAGAATTTTATGGTCAGATTCGTGGTCAGGCAGGCTGAGATTGTTATTTTTGGGGCAATGATTACAGAATCTCAGGTTATTTTCCTTTAAAGAAATAATACGCCTCTTCCCCATCCATAAATTTCTTCACTTGTACCCGAAACACTTCCTCAAGCCACCCCTGTTCCAAACATTCCTTTGGAGTACCGACGGCGGCAATTTGCCGCCGATTCATTACAACAATCCGATCCGAGATTTCCATTGCCTGCGCCAAGTCATGCAATACAAGGATAATCGTCCGCCCTTCCTCTTTCAACTGCAAAAACATCTCCAAAAATTCCTGCTGCCCTGCTAAATCTAAATATGTAGTAGGCTCGTCCAAAACAATATATTCGCAGTTCTGCGCAAGCACCATTGCAAAAAACACTCTTTGGCGGATGCCGCCGGAAAGGGTATCTGTAAACTGATCGGCATATTCTTCCACATGAGTAAAGCGCATAACGTTTTCTACGATTTCTCTATCCTGTATGGATTTTTGCCGCGAAAAGCCAAGATGCGGAAAGCGTCCATGCTCTACCAGTGTCCGAACGGGAAGGGAAGGAATAATTGTGCGTATTTGTGGAAGAAAGGAAAGCTTCAACGCGCGTTTTTTGGGAGGCAGATCAAGAAAAGGAATTTTATCTAAAAGAATCCATCCGGAGGTAACTTTAGAAGAACCATTTAGGCACTGTAAAAGTGTTGTTTTGCCGCAGCCATTTGGGCCTACAATCGTTGTGATTTCTCCTTTATTAAATATGACACTTATGTCATTTAATATGGGGGTGCGCCCACAGGAAACGTTGACATGGCGAAACTCAAGCATGGATTCTGCGTCCTCCTTTCTTTTTTAAAAGCAAATACAAGAAAAACGGGCCGCCGATAAAAGCTGTTAAGATTCCGGCAGGCAGCTCAAATGGAGCAAAAATAATACGTCCCAGCAAGTCGCAGATTAACACAAAGCTTGCTCCTAAAAGCGCTGAGCAGGGCAGCAGGAAGCGTGCGTCATTTCCAAAAAGCTGTCTGCATATATGCGGCACAATTAGTCCGATAAAGCTTAACAATCCAGCAAAGCTTACAACGCAGCCAGAAAGAATGCTAGATAGTACCAACAGACAAAGACGCACGACAGAAACGCGCAAACCCAGCGAACGTGCGATATCATCCCCAAGTCCGAGCAAATTTAGAGGTTTTGTAAAGAACAGCACAACAATAAGCGCAAGGAGAATTGCAATACTTGGAATGGCGAGTTTGTTTAGCGTCAGTCCCGAAAGTGACCCCATCATAAATGAAGTAAGATTGATCGTGATATCCGAGTCTAATAGTTTAATGGTGTTAATGCCTGCATTTAAAAAGCTGGATACGGTTATGCCGGCAAGAATAATGGTGGTACGGGAACTGTCAGCGGCATATGCAAGCGCAAAAATTGTAATGGTTGTCAGCAGTGCGCCGGCAAATGCAGCTATCGGAAGATATAGGTGGTAGTTATCCGTAAACAGCAGCGCAAGCATAACTGCAAAACCGGCGCCAGAATTAACGCCGATTGTGTTGGGGCTGGCAAGGGCGTTGTTCATTACGCCTTGTAGAATTACACCCGCAGCAGCAAGTCCCATACCGGCAAGCGCCCCAGCAAGAACGCGGGGGAGGCGCACGGTAGTAATTAAAATATAGGTGGTGGATGTCGTTTCTTGTCTGGTCAATACACGAAAAACATCGAAAGGATTAAGCGGTACGCTGCCCAATAATATTCCAGCCAATAGGCATAGGATTAACAATAATACTAGAAAAAAAATAATGATTGTTTTTGGATAGTTTTTATACATCATAGCAGGAAATTCCTTCGTTTTTATGTAGCAGTTTTTGGATTATAGAAACTATTCTAAAATAACCGATGCGTTTTGACAAGTATTTTGCGGAAATTAATCAAATAGGACTCCGTCAACGGTAACAAATTCATAGCCTTGTTTTGTCAGTTCATCGACAATTAAGAGTGCCGCTTCCACAGAGGAATCGTAATAATCATGCATTAAAATAATATCATTTTCTTTGGCATCTGTAATAACAGTCTGTGCAACACGGACGGCGTTTTCTGTACACCAGTCAAGCGGGTCAACATTCCAGAGAATCGGGAACATATTTAATTCCGTTTCCAGCTTTTTATCCCATGAACCATAGGGCGGACGAACATATTGGACTTCCTCGCCTGTGATATCTTGAATTACTTCGTTTGTCTTTACTAATTCTTCCTTAAATTTATCGCGGTTTGTAGAGGTTAATTGAATATGGCTGTAGGTATGGTTGCCAATAAGGTGTCCCTCTTCGTACATACGTTTGATAATATCAGGGTGAAGTGCTGCGTGTTCGCCTGTGACAAAAAAAGTTGCCTTAATGCCACGTTCCTTTAAACCATCAAGCAGTTTTTCTGTGTAGGAAGGGTGAGGCCCATCATCGAAGGTAAGCGCAAGCCGTTTGATTTCGCTGGTGTCACTAAGCTGAATATTGGCAGCACTAACAGCTTTTTTCTGCTCGTATAGTTTTAGTTGGTCGCTGAGTGCAAGCACTGTCAGACATAGACACAGCCCATAAAGTATTTTAAAAGCAAAATTTGTTTGGGTGTTATTGTGTTGCTGACGCTTCATAAAATTCCTCCATTCTGTCTGCGCCTGTAAAGCTGTAGAGCGCAGAATTTCCAATTGACAATCACCGTTTCGCTTTGCGCTGTATAAACGGCAGTTATTGATAATTTAGAAAGATGCTCTTATAATAATAGTATGCAGCAGCCATGAGAAAGGTTCCAAGTTTTGATAAAACAAACTGCACAGGAAAGCAAATCAAATTGTTATGCATGGGCTGTCCCAATAAGCTTTGATTATACAACATCTATTTTGTGCCTATTTCCCTTAATGCAACAGCCCATTATTATAACAAAAGTAGATTATGGAGCTGCAGGTTGAAAAACTATTCAATGATTCGTTGTTATACAGTTGCCCGAAGTATTGATATAATAAAAGGGAAGTTAAGGGAAAGTGCATTTCGCATAGAGTGTGCTATACTGACAAACGTTAAAATTTTGTAACAGTTCAGCCTTTGGCTTTCTGTTACAGGCATCAAGCCATGCAAAACCACTTTGGGTGGCTTGATGCATCTCTGCCACTACGCTGTTTCACGGGGCTGTTGCAATAAGCTTTGATTATACGAGATATAGTATGAATCGCAACATAGTGTTAGACTATCTTGTATACATTTGACTTAATGCGACAGCCCCTAGGCTGAACTGTTACAATATTTTTCAACTTCTGCACGAATCATATTGCATAAGCGGACAATATGTGCTGTGCTAAAAGGAAAATTTAATTGTTTGTGCGTATAAAATTTAAAGAAAGGAAAAGAGATGCAGATGGAATATCAGATTGGGAATATTATTAGTCAATACAGACAGAATCAAAAAATGACACAGGAGGAGTTTGCGGCGCGGCTTGGTGTTACGCCGCAGGCAGTCAGCAAGTGGGAACGCGGAAACGGGCTGCCAGATATTACGCTGGTTGGTGATATCTGCCGCCTGCTTCACATTAGCGCTGATTTACTTTTGGGAATACAAGAAAAACCGATAGTGGAGAATAACAACGCTGTTTTTAGCAAGGAAATACGAAACAATTTAATAGCAGATCCGCTGACGTTAGAGTTTGGAATTGACATTACCCCATGTGTTATAGAAGGAATGAAAACAGATTATATTAATCAAAAGCGCAATCAGCTTGCAAAAGAAGCTGGTATGCTGACACCACTTTTGCGCATTATGGATAATACAGAGTTGGGTGTAAAAGAGTATTGTATATTAAGCTATGGAAAAGTGCTTCGGCAAGGGGAAGAAACCGTTGACGAAAACAATAAAATGGAGTGCTTTGAACGAATTATTACACAGGTATTTGAACAGTGTAAAATACATTATCATGAAATCTTAAACAAAGAAATTGTAAAGATATTGGTGGACAATATAAAGGAACAGTATTCCGGCATTGCAGATGGGCTGGTGCCGGAGAGAATCAGTTATCTAACATTGGAAAAGCATTTAAAGAAAATTGTACAGGAGCAGGGCAGTATACGAGATTTTATTCATATTTTGGAGGAATTGGAGGAAGCATTGTAACAGTTCAGGTAGGGGCTGCCGCATTAAGACAAACGGATACAAGATATTCTGACTCTGTGCTAAAATTTATACCATATCTAGTAGCATCAAAGCTTATTGCGACAGCCCCATAATAAAATGTAGTGGTTGGAGGTATCCAGCCCATCGCGAAGCGATTTCCAATGGCTGGATACGTAACAGTTCAATGGGTTATCTGAACTGTTACGAGGCGTTAGATTAGAACCAGATTTATTTTTGCATGGACTTTCTTTTGGAGATATGGTATACTTATCCAAGCAATTTACGATTTAGGGGTATCCATATGATTATCAAACAATTATCACCAGAAGAATTTTCGGAAATTTATCTTACTTATATGGTAAAGGATTTTCCAGATAGTGAACTAAAGCCGTTAGAGCGTATCCTTGAAACAATGCAAACCGGTTTAAGTGTTACGTATGGATTTTATACAGAGAGAGAAAATCCAAGCGAAGCATTGCGGGGATATGCTGTATTTGTTATTCCGCAGGGATTAAAATATGGATTATTGGATTACCTTGCAATTCTTCCGGCGTATCGTGGGAGTGGGATTGGGCAGTGTTTTTTTGCGGAAATTTCTCAGATATTATTACAGAAGAATCCCAAACTGCAAGGATTTTTTATTGAAACGGAGGCGGTCACCTTTGCGCCAGACGAAGTACAGCGGCAGGTTCGGGAAAAAAGAAACAGATTTTACAAGCGGTGCGGCTGTCTGCCAGCAAAGTTAGGATCACGGCTGTTTGGTGTCACTTATATGGTGTTGTATTTTATAATTGCCAATAATTTAAATGCTGAAAATCTGCCCAACCCATCGAGGAATGACCTTGATGACGTGTACAAGCATATGTTTCCCCAATACCATTATGAAAGGCATATAGCATTGTGGGAAGAAGAATAAAAGGGACAGTCACGGTGTACTAGTATCATGGATTGATGACAACATAAGGACTGTTCAGCCCTTTGCAATGACGCAAATAGTGAGTGCTTAATATATAAGGAATTAAAAACAGGGTGCAGAGAATGAGGAGGGCAAGAATAGGGTATGATAAAGTTTAGGAAAACTGTTTTAGGATAAGGAGAAACAAACGATGCTTTCAAAAAATATAGAACTGTCAAATAAAACGGTGCTGATTACCGGAGCAGCAGGGTTTATTGGCGCCAATCTTGCAATGGAACTTTTGAAAACCATGGAAAACATTCATATTGTGGGCATTGACAATATGAATCATTATTATGATGTATCGCTCAAAGAATTTCGGTTAAAGCAGATTGAGGAACTTTTAGAGAACTGTTCGGGGCAATTTACGTTTGTAAAAGAGAATATAGCAGACAAGACTGTAGTAGAGTCCTTGTTTCAAAAATATCAGCCTCAGATTATAGTAAACCTTGCTGCGCAGGCAGGTGTGCGCTATAGTATTGAGAATCCGGATGCCTATGTGGAGTCGAATTTAATCGGCTTTTACAATATATTGGAAGCGTGCCGACATAGTTACCAGAACGGCGCTGGCGGCGTGGAGCATTTGGTGTATGCCAGTTCTTCTTCTGTATACGGCAGCAATAAAAAGATACCCTATTCTACAGAAGATAAAGTGGACAATCCGGTGTCACTATATGCTGCAACGAAGAAATCCAATGAGCTGCTTGCGCACGCATATGCGAAATTATATGGCATACCCTCTACAGGGCTGCGGTTTTTTACGGTTTACGGGCCGGCGGGGCGTCCGGATATGGCGTATTTTGGCTTTACCAATAAGCTTGTAAAAGGGGAAAAAATTCAAATTTTTAACTATGGTAACTGCAAGCGCGATTTTACTTATATTGATGATATTGTAACTGGCGTAAAGGCAGTGATGCAGTGTGCGCCGCTTCCAAATGAGGAGAGCGTAAAATATAAGATTTACAATATTGGCAATAATCAACCGGAAAACTTGTTGGACTTTGTAGAGATTTTGCAGGATGAATTAAAAGCGGCAGAGATTTTACCATATAATTATGATTTTGAAGCGCATAAGGAATTGGTGGGAATGCAGCCAGGGGATGTGGAGATAACATATGCAGATGTATCAGAATTGGAACGTGATTTCGGCTTTAAGCCGTCCACAAGCCTTCGCGATGGACTGAGAAAATTTGCGCAGTGGTATAAGGGATACAGTTCAGTCTAGGACTTTGTACTATACTGCAAAGTTCGAAAGAAATCGTAGTAATTGGGATGCATCAAGCCTGAATTGCAATTTGTTATAGGAAAAAAGTAACAGTTCAGCCTAGGACTTTGCATTTACTGCAAAGTCCGTGAAACAGCGTAGTGGCAGAGATGCATCAAGCCACCACGAAGTGGTTTTGCATGGCTTGATGCCTGTAACAGGAAGCCAAAGGCTGAACTGTTACGGAAAAAATTGTAAAAAATAGTTGACAAAATGCAAAAGAAGAGTGATACTGTTATTGTAAGAGATTGATAGGAACGAAGGCGTTCTGCGGTAAGCAGAGCGCCTTTTTCTATGCACAGCCCCATGCAGAGGAAATATGCCGCAGAAGCGGCGCATGGGGCGCGCGGCGAGTAGGAGAGAAGGTCATTCCCCTACTCGATTGCACAGATCCGTGTTGTATACTGCTCGGCAAAAGATTTGCCGTACAGTTGCGCCAGCCGCACGGATTACGAGGAGGCTGCCGTTGGGCAAGACTAAGTTGTAACTGGAGATGCAACAAAGCAGGTTTTATAGAGAGGGTGATGAATTATGTATGAAATGGACTTACTAGATAACACAGAAATTGTGAATAAGCTGTTGGCAAGATACGGTGTAAAGTTTGGCATTTACAAAAATAATGAGTTCAAAGAACAATTATTTCCCTTTGATGCAATTCCGCGTATTATCCGGCGGGAAGAATTTTCGTATCTTGAAAAGGGATTAAAACAGCGGGTAGTGGCGCTGAACTTATTTTTAGAGGATATTTACCATAACAAAAATATTGTAAAGGATAAGATAATACCAGAAGATTTTATATTTGCGTCAAGCGGTTATATGCCGGAGTGTGAGGGCGTGACGCCGGTAAAGAAGATTTATTCGCATATATCCGGCATTGATTTGGTAAAAGGCAAGGACGGCAAATGGTATATATTGGAGGATAATTTAAGAGTACCCTCCGGTGCGTCTTATCCAATGATTGCAAGAGAACTTTGCAGGCGAAGCAGTCCGAAGACTTTTCGGGATAATTCATTAGAGGATAATCGAAATTATGCGCAGCTTCTTAGAAAGACGCTCGACTATGTAAATGTGGGAGGGCATACGGTCATTCTTACGCCGGGCAGATATAATGCGGCATATTTTGAACATTCTTATTTGGCAGAAAAAACAGGTGCGCATCTTGTAAACGGCAATGAATTAACAGTGGAAAATGATAAGCTTTACTATGTGGATTATACAGGGAAAAAAGAACGTGTTGGTGCAGTATACCGCAGAATTTCCGATGAATACCTTGATCCAATGAATTTTAATCCGGAATCGGTGATTGGCATTCCGCATATCTATGATGTTTACCGCAAGGGAAATGTAGCACTGATTAATGCAACAGGCAATGGAATTGCAGACGACAAGGGAATTTATTACTTTGTGCCCAAAATGATTCGTTATTATTTAAAAGAGGAGCCTGTGCTATCCAACGCACCTACATATCTGCCGTTTTATAAAGAAGATATGTCATATGTGCTTGCGCATTTTAACGATCTTGTATTAAAAGATGTAGCGGAGGCAGGTGGATACGGCGTTGTGTTTGGCAATTCTATGAGCAGGGAACAGAAAGAGCAATTTATTGCACTGTTAAAGAGCGAACCACGCCGATTTATTGCACAGGAAATCATTGATTTTCAGGATTTGGATATACAGGAGGGGGTTGAAGCTGTTGCAAGAAAGGCGGATCTGCGTGCATTTGTGCTGATGGCGGACGAACCATATGTATGGAAAAGCGGATTGACAAGGTTTTCGAGAAATCCGGATTCGTTTATTGTCAATTCATCACAAGGAGGAGGTTTTAAGGACACATGGGTATTATCTCATTAGAACAAACAAACCGGCTGTACTGGCTTGGAAGATATACGGAACGAGTTTATACGACGATCCGACTTTATGCGAAGTGTTATGACAATATGATTGACGATATCGGCGACAATTACGCAGACTTCTGCAAAATGCTGGATATTCCCAATATTTACAAAAATAAAGAGGATTTTAATACCCGATATCCTTTTGATGAAAAGGATGAAAACTCTATTTACAGCAATCTGTTTCGTGCTTATGACAATGCGGTTGTGCTGCGGGAAGAAATCGGGAGTGAAACACTTTCTTATGTACAGTTGGCGATTTATGCAATAAATAAGGCAAAAATATCAAGAGCGCCGCTGCTGGAACTGCAAAATGTAGAAGATAATCTACTGGCATTCTGGGGAATTGCGGATGACTGTATTGACAGCAAGATAATACGAAATATTATTAAGACTGGGAAGCGGGTTGAACGGATAGATCTTTACGCACGGCTAAAAATGGAACAAAAGGAACTACGCAGAGAACTTTCGCGTATGGAATCCAGATTGAAAAAAAGCGGCATGGGATATGACAGTGTATCGCTTAGCCAGCTAAAGAGGCTTATTGTGGCGGCAGAGATAGACGGCACAATGGATTATTCAGCGATTGTTACAGCCGTGGAGCAGCTTGTAGAGGAAGGATAAAAATTTGGAGGGTTTGGCGGTGTGTACAAAACGGATATTAACATTTTGTTATCGCATGGATATTGCGTTTTCACTGCCGGCGGCAAAACACCAGTTTACATTGCGGATGCTGCCTTGTCAGGATGCGCGGCAGAAGATTGCAAAGGTTTGCATTCGGCTGGTACCAGAATGTGCATATGCAAATGGTGAGGATGCGTTCGGAAATCAATATATTTACGGTGAGATTGTGCAGGAGCATACACACTTTGGAGTGGAAGTCTGTGGCATAGCAGAAATTGATCAAAATTGTCTAACAGCACCGGAGAACACAATGGCGGCACTGGCTCCCTATCGTTATCCTTCACACTATACAAAGGTGGGGGAAGAAATTAAGGAATATTATAGGGAGCATGGCAAGGGAAACACAGAAACGCAGCTTGCTTTTACCGAACGGCTTCTGCATCAAATTTATCAGGATATGGTATATTGTCAGGGTGTAACAGATATTTATACCACTGCAGAACAGGCAATGGCAGGTAGAACAGGTGTATGTCAGGACTATGCGCATATTATGATTTCTTTGTGCAGGATTGCAGATATTCCAAGCAGATATGTTGTCGGTATGATGCAGGGTGAGGGTTTTTCTCATGCATGGGTGGAAGTCTGTATCGATGGATATTGGCATGGAATGGATCCAACAAATAACAGGGTAGTTGACGATACTTATATTAAGATTTCACATGGCAGAGATTATCAGGACTGTATTGTAAACCGCGGCGTTTTTCGAGGGGGAGGAGAACAGACGCAGCAGGTGCAGGTGATTGTAAATGCAGAGGAAGGGTTACCTGATTTTCGGGGAGTAAATATAGTTTGAAAGGGTGGACTGTGATAGATGATACATAATGTAAATACGCAGATAGAGGAGGTATGCGGCGTGGAACTGCCGATTGGGGAAACGCTTCATATTTGGAAGAATCGGATTACGCCTGTGAAAGCGCAGCGGGATAATGGAAAAAGGATTAGTATTGTCACAGGGATACACGGCGATGAATTGGAGGGGCAGTATATCTGTTATGAAGTAATCCGCCGGATTAAAGAACATCCGGAGTGCCTGACAGGAACGGTTGACATTTATCCTGCAATGAATCCGCTGGGGATTGATTCTGTGACAAGAGGGATACCAGGATTTGATTTGGATATGAATCGTGTTTTTCCCGGATCGGAGCATGGTACAATGACAGAGTATATTGCGCATCAAATAATACAAGATTTATCGGGGGCGGATTTATGTGTGGATATTCATGCCAGCAATATTTATTTAACAGAGATACCACAGATAAGAATTAATAAGCTACACAAGGAAAAGCTGCTCCCGTTGGCGGAACAAATGAATGTAGATTTTATATGGATTCATGGAGCAAGCACTGTTTTAGAAGCAACGCTTGCCTATAGTTTAAACAGCACCGGAACGCCGACGCTTGTTGTTGAGGCGGGAGTGGGAATGCGCATTACAAAGCAATATTGCAGACAGTTAGCAGATGGTTTGTTTCATACTATGCAAATGCTTGGCATCTGGCAGAGCGAAACAGAGCCTGTGCGTAAGCCGTATATTGCGGAAACGGATGAAAGCGTGATATTTTTTAATGCGCCGAGATCTGGAATATTTATCCCTGTGGCAAATCATTGGCAGAAGCTTGAGAAGGGGCAAATGGTAGGGCAGATTGTGGATTCCCTAAGGGGTGAGGTGCTTGCAGAAGTTGTTACGCCGGAAAGTGGAATATTATTTACTATTCGGGAGTATCCAGTAGTTGATGAGGGCTCTCTTATTGGCAGACTTCTAGTTACAGCTTAGCTTATTATAAAAAAGGGCCAGTAAGAGTGAAAGAAAATTGCACTGTGAAGCGTGAAAGTATATTTCATGTTTTGCTTGTGACTGGAAAGGAACGGTGAATAATATGAAAAAACGGTTTATATATGAGTTAAATGCATTTTATCGTGAACCAATGTGTATTATAGGGTATGAGTTTGGAGCTGGGGAACATACGGTATGCGTTGTTGGAAGTATGCGAGGAAATGAAAACCAACAGCTTTTTACTTGTAGTCAGCTAATACAGCGGTTGAAGCAGTTGGAGGAACAGGCAGCGCTTACAGAGGGGAAAAGTATCTTAGTAATTCCCTGCCTAAATTCATATTCTATCAATATTGGCAAACGGTTTTGGTCGACAGATAATACAGATATTAATAGAATGTTTCCGGGGTATGCTGAGGGGGAAACAACACAGCGGATTGCAGCAGGCGTTTTTGAACGGATAAAAGATTATCAGTATGGGATTCAGCTTGCCTCCAACTATATGGAAGGTGATTTTCTGCCGCATATTCGAATGATGCGGACAGGTTTTGAGGATGTGGAAACCGCGAAAGGTTTTGCGTTTCCATACATTGTTACGCGCAATCCGCATCCTTATGATACTACGACTTTAAACTATAATTGGCAGATATGGGGGACAAAGGCATTCAGCGTTTATACGACAACAACGGAAACCATTGATAGAGAAAGTGCGGATAAAGCAGTAAAGGGAATTGAGCGGATGTTGAATAGAGAGAAGATTCTAAACAGTGAAGTTTTGGGCGGTGATAATGCGCATACACAAGTCATTTCGGATGAAAATTTGCTATCGGTTCGTTGCAAAGAGGCAGGATTTTATAAAAGCGGGGTATCGGTTGGCGAAGAAGTGCATAAGGGACAGATATTGGCAGTAATCACAGATCCATACGAGGGATTTATAAAGGAGGAACTTGTAAGTGACAGTGACGGAATTGTTTTTTTTCAACATAAATCCCCGCTGATTTATGCGGGAACGGCTGTTATAAAACTGGTACGATATGACTCTGATTATAAAAGGCTGTCAAATTCAGGAACAATAGGCTGGCAGATAGCCTCTACAACGTTTCCAGTAAATGGATTGGATAAATGAGCGGTTTCCAATAATTCTGGATAAGATTTACTTCCGCCTGTGCTGCACAGCTTAGATAGTTTGACCAAGTTTCTTGATATAAAATTCATTTTAAAAAGACAAATTCACGCTGTTCTGCTTCTATTTTGCTACATGTAAAATCATTGATATTCTCGAACGATTAGAATTTCCTTTCTGCATAGCGCATATTGCCCATTTATGCAATAGTGCTGTGCAGAAATGGGAAAACTTAGTGTTCATCGGTACAACTCATCTTTCGTTTATAGCATCTTTATTTTCTATTGACCACAATATGATGATTAGCCTGTCAAAAGGGTATTTTTCAAAAGAATAGTACAATATATTGTGATTTGGACAGACATACATATTCTATATATTGTGGTCATGTTTCTTAATTAACCCTTTTGACGCTTTAATCATATGATAAGAAGAGTAACATCATATTTCAATAAATTAATTAGAATGATTGACAGATGACATACTGTGTGATACGATATACCAAGTGAAACACAATAAATTCCCAAGCAAAGTATAAAATGTTTTTGTGATGTTTAGATAACATACACGAAATCATGTAAAGGGAATGATGTAAGTATGGTATTGTGCGCATTACAACAAAGAGCGAATGCAGTATTTATAATTGGATGGAGATTTGGGCAAATAAGATGTTGTGATATTTATCTGCTAGAGTAATACCATGATTTGTACAATAATTTATTGAAAGGAGAGGAAGAACATATGAATATTGATGATTGGAAATCGCAGATAAAAAGAGGAACTTTGGAATTTTGCATTCTATTAATGATTTCCAAGCGATCTTATTATGGCTATGAAATTATCAGTGAATTGGATAAATGGCAGATATTGGCAGCAAAAGAAAGTACCATATATCCATTGCTGCGGCGATTGCTGAAAGAAGGATTTTTGTCCTCCTATTGGCAGGAAACGACGGAAGGACTTCCGCCTAGAAAGTATTATTCAATTACTGACACAGGCAAAGAGTATCTAGGTGCAATGTCTACTGAGTGGGAGAATTTATTATCTGCAATAAATGGGCTTCAGGGCAGATGAAAGGAAAGCAGCGAAAAACGTAGGAAAGGAATGGTCAAAAATATGGAAATCATTTTATCGAATTATCTGGAAAAAATCGACAAATATCTAAAACCAATAGGAGTAGCAGAGCGTGCGGATATCATTAATGAAATTAAAAGTGAAATGCTGGAATTGGAAGCAAAAGACAAGCTTTCGCCGGAGCAGATTGTGGAGCGGCTGGGCAATCCAAGAGAACTTGCAGGAGCATATCTGGGACAGTCTATTACAAAAAATAATAGTTTTAATCTAAGAAAACTCGGCACAGTAATCGCCTTTTATAGTTTGGCAGGGCTGGGGAGTATTTTTATTCTGCCGTTTATCAGTGTTCTTGGTGCAGCACTGATGTTCTGCGGAGTAATTGTTCCGATTGGCGGGGCTGTTAAATTGCTAGGTGCATTGGTTGGAATAGATGTTCCTTGGGTGGTGATGCAGTTCGGTTCTTATATACCATCGCCGATAATGGCATTTCCGCTTTCTATTTTGGTGGGTATTCTGCTTTTTCTGGCAGGGAGGTTCTTCTGGAAACTGACTATTCGGTATATCCAGATGATTAGTAACAGAAAGAAGCAGTTATAGCAATAGAATGCATATCTTATTCTTTTTTTAAATATATTATCAAAAAGAAGAATTTGAGGGTATACAATGCTAAGAAAAAGAAAACATCATCTAAAAAATAAGGTTAAATATACCGAATGTAGAGAACCAATGCAGGAGGATAAACAACCCCGCTCTCCGCTGCTGCGGCGCATAAAACAGGTGCAGGAATATGTGCGCGAAAGGAATATTTCAAAGAAAGCGGTTACGCTTGCTGTGGCGGTGTTGGTGCTTGCTGGGCTTGTAGGCGTAAAATACAGAGAGAACGGAACACTGCTCCCGACAAGTTCAGGTGTTGGGAAGAAAGAGTTGCCAATCTACTGCGTACAGACCGAAGAACCGAAGATCGCGCTGACATTTGATGCCGCGTGGGGGAATAGTAATTAGCGCATATTATAAATATTAGATTTCAATTGGAAAGAACCTGTATTTTGCATGGTTCTTTTTTCATGGGTTCAATCGGCAAATTAAGCTTTTTGATAAAAAGAAATATAAAATAATCATTTAATTTTTTAGGAGGAAAATTATGAGTAGAATTATTGCGATTGCAAATCAAAAGGGTGGAGTCGGAAAGACCACCACAAGTATTAATCTGGGAATTGGTTTATCCAGAGCAGGCAAGCGTGTATGTCTTGTGGATTTAGATCCGCAGGGAAATGCAACACAAGGATTAGGGTATGATCCGGATGAACTTGATTGCTCGATTACAACAATTATGGATAAAATCATAGACAAAGATTTTAATATTTCACAAGATTTTGGCATACTGCATCATGCAGAAGGAATTGACCTTGTACCATCTTCGATTGAACTTGCTGTAATGGAAATGAAGCTGCTTTCCGTTTACATCGGAAGGGAAAAGATTTTAAATACATATTTAGAGATGATAAAGACGCAGTATGATTACATTATTATTGATTGTAAGCCATCACTAGATATTATTACGTTAAATGCATTAACAGCCGCAAATGGTGTTTTAATACCAGTACAAGCCCAGTATTACAGCGCAAAAGGATTGGAACAATTATTGAATACAATTCATCAGGTAATCACAGGCGGTTTAAATAGCAGCTTGACCGTAGATGGTATTTTATTTACGATGACAAATGATAGGACAAACAATTTCCGCCAGATTCGTGAAATTGTTAGAGATACCTATGGAAAAACGATACATATATTTTCCAGTTATATTCCAAGAGCGGTTTCGGCAGAGGAGGCTCCAGCAGCGGGAATGAGCATCTACCAATATGATCAAGAAGGAACTGTTTCTAAAGCGTATTTGGATTTTACGTGTGAATTTATTATGCAGGAGGAACAGATATATGGCTAAAAATCCCCCCGGATTTACATTAAACTCTTTTACGGCTCCTTCCTTTGGGAATATTGGAAGTAATTGGTATAAGAATGTGCAGTATTCGGACGCAAAAAATATTATTAAGGAAAAGATGTTGGCTTCAGCCGAGAATTTTGTAGCAATAGGTTTTTATCTAAAACAAATTAAGGAAAAAGAGCAGTACAAGGAAGATGGATATGATTCTATTTGGTCATGTGCATATGCAGAATTTCAATTATCCCAGTCGGCAGCTTCTCGCTATATTAATATTTGTAAAAAATTTAGTGTAGACGGCAACAGTCCCATGCTGGATGAGCGGTATAAAAGTTTTAGCCGGAGTCAGTTACAGGAGATGCTTACTATAAAAGATGAAAAAGTATTAGAAAATCTAAAACCAGAAATGACAACAAAAGAAATAAGAGAGCAGGGAACTGCAGTAAAGCAAAGCAAAAAATCTTCAACAAATAAAAATTTGGATAAAGATGAACCAATACAACAAGAAAAACTTGCAGGGCAAATGACAATAGAGGGTGAATTTCGGGAATTTTTACCGAAAGAAAATGAAGAAAACGAGATAGTTGATACAAAATCTGTACAGGCACAGATAGAAACAAATACAAACCGAAACATAATAAATGAAAAAGATGTACAAGAGTTTGAAAAATGTGCAGAAAAATTATCGGAAATTATGGAACGAATGACAGATACGAATCTATTTGATGAAGATTTAAAGCAGAAAATATACGACCAAGTGCTTCCAGCGTTAGAAAATCTTATAAATAAAGCGGAAGAATATAAAAAAATTATAAATTAGCTATATTGCGTTGCAATCGCTCAATATAGATTCTCCGGCAGCCTCCTAAGACATTTATGCTGGAGAAAAGGCAGCTTGAATAAGGCTGCCTTTTATTATGCACACGGGCTTCCAGATGAAATTTGTCAGCAGAGTTGACGGACACCCGGCGCAGCGAGTAGTGGAGAAGGGCATCCCCTGCTCGATTGCACACGCCGATGCAGAGGAAAGGAGTAAAAGAAGTGGAGAAAACAAACCTGAAAGACCAGATGCGGGAAATTACGGACAAGCTGGAAGCAGGAATAAAAGAACTTTTTGAAAGCAGCAAGTATCAAGAATACTTAAAAACAATGTCAAAATTTCATGAGTATTCTCTTAACAATACTATTTTAATATCTATGCAAAAACCAAATGCAACGTTAGTCGCAGGATACAAAGCATGGCAGAATTTACATGGCAGGCAGGTTATAAAGGGTGAGAAAGCCATTAAAATATTAGCACCAGCACCTTACAAAGTAAAAGTAGAGCAAAATAAGATAAATGCGAAAACGGGAAAAGTGGAATTAGATATGTAAGCGATGAATAATCTAGCGTTTTTACAAGTCCCGAAATCTGTGCGATAATCTCTTTAACTGGAGAAGCATCT
>VSNQ01000045.1:17380-32396 GCA_009774395.1 Lachnospiraceae bacterium | reverse complement strand
GTTAATGCAATTTATTTTTTCACGAATTTTAATATTTCCTTTAGAATTTTATGATTTATAATATATTTTAGTAAAACGTTTTACTATTTAGAGTTTTGACAGATTGAAACCAAAAAACATCAGATTGAGGACAGTAGATGAATTTTTATATATTTTGTTATAAAATAAATCTTACCAGTTTTCTTTGATTTTCCCATTCTATTTTTGGAAATTATATGTTACTATTGAAACAAGGCATATGTTTTACAGAGCAGCAATAAGAAAATGGAATAATAAAGAAAATTTGGTTAAAATCGGAAGGAATAGAAATACTAGTATTATATAAATTTTCTATTATAATAGAATAGATAGGAAAAGAGAAATGGAGGTATTTTTATGAAACGAGTTGTTGCAGCGGCAGCAGTATGCGTATTGGTTTTTTGCGGATGTCAGGGAGGAGAACTGGATGAAACAATGTTAACGTACACCAACGAACTTTCCAAAGTAAACGAGATTGATGTTATCCCTGATGATGCGCCGGATATTGTGGAAACATTATCGGGTGAGGAGGAACTGGAGAATTTTGTGGAAACGCTGGGGTTAAGCAAATGGAAAGAGTCTGCCTTGTCGCAGGAGGCAGAGAAATCCGGCACATTTTCATTAAGGGAAATTGTAAGTGTGGATGATCCGATGTCCGAGGGCGCAGATGCAGGACAAGCAGATGTGAATTGTATCGGTGAAATTTTTGTATATAAATCAGTTCCTTATGTATCTGTGCGGATTGCGGATACAACATTAAGCTTTGAGGTACCTGAGGAAACAGCGGAATACTTAAACGGCTACTTTGAGTAAATTTTAGGGCATTTTTGGCAATCGTATATTATAATTTGCTTAAAGGGGGATGTTTGATAGGAGAAATTTAAGTGAATTATATTGTTTTTGACTTGGAATGGAATCAGGCGGCGGATATAAAGACAAGGCTGAAAAATGAACTAATGTTTGAGATTATTGAAATCGGCGCAGTAAAATTAGATAGCAGAAAGAATTATGTGGATTGTTTTCATGAATTGATTAAGCCGCAGATATTTCATGAAATGAATCAGATAACAGGACAATTGATTCATCTTCGTATGGAGGAGTTGGATTATTGCCGTAGTTTTCCGGAGGTGGCGCGCGATTTTATAGCGTGGTGCGGTGAGGACTGTGTATTCTGCACATGGGGGGATACGGATTTGTCCGAACTGCAGCGAAATATGAGTTACTATCAAATGCCGCCGCTTGCGGATAAGCCCATACCGTTTTATGATGTGCAGAAGCTTTTTAGTATTGCATTTGAGGATCGAAAGACACGGCGCGCATTAAAATATGCGGTTGATTATCTGCAGATCGAGAAGGTGGATGCTTTTCACCGTGCGGATGCAGATGCTTATTATACGGCGAAGGTGCTTGCTTGTATTGCGCAGGAGGAAGTTTTTCACAATTATTCCTACAATACGTATCATTTGCCCAAGAACAGGGCGGAAGAAATTCATGTCGTGTTTGATGACTATGGAAAATATATTTCACGTGCATTTCCCAGTAAAATTGAAGCAATGAGGGACGGCGAAGTATTGTTAAGCAAGTGTTATCTTTGTGGCTGCCGCACAAAGAAGAAAATCCCATGGTTTACCAACAACGGAAAGCATTATTACAGCATTGTCCGCTGTGGTACACACGGGATGATTAAGATGAAAATAAGGCTGCGCAAATCTGAGGATAATCAAATCTATGTGGTAAAAACCATGAAACAAGTGGAGGAGGTAGTGGTCGAGGATATCCGCAGCAAATGGAAACGGACGAAGTTATAGGCGTTTCCATGAGCGATTGTTCTTATGCATTTCGCGTCTTGCTGCGCGTGCGGTTCTTCTAGCCTGCCATCTGGCATTGCGTTTGGCGACACGGCTTTCGTGCTTGCGCTGACGCCTGCGCCGATTGCTCTGTCCTCTAGGTGTAAAGCTGTAGCTGTTGATAATGGAGAGTGCTGCCGTTATCAGTACGGCAATTCCAGCAAGTACTAATATTCCAATTACAAGTGTCTTTACATTGATAAATATTACTTTCTGTTTGTTATTTGTTTCGGCGGAATCATCTGTAGCAGTATCCCCAGATTTTTCAGGTTTATTTTCGCTGTCTAACATTATAGCTCCCTGCATCTCGGGAGCGAAGTTGAAAGCGGGTGTTTCTGATTTGGTGAAAATAATATCGCAGTCGCCGACAGGCACGTCGGAGTAAGTGTAGTGGATGGTTGCGATAATGTTGGAAGTATCATCCTCCTTGTCGTTGTGGTAAGTAAGAGTGGAACGGGCATCCGTAAACTCTGCGGTGTTGGGAACTACAATATACTTGTCCTCATCCATTGCAATTAAGGGTGTGGAATCGCCAAAAAGGTCATTTTCTGTGCTAAATAAATCCATGTTGTTAACTTTGTATTTTGTTTCGTATTCGCTGATAGTCAGCTTCTTAAAATTTTCAAATCCATATTGGAATAGGGTTATGGTATCTTCAAATTGGTAGGGTGTTTCATCGGAAAGGATTACGCATACCAATTTCATACCATTTTTTTCTGCGCCGGATACTAGCGTTTGGCGTGATTGCGATACAAAACCTGTTTTGCTGCCGAGCAGATATTCATATTGATAGGGCTTTCCTTTATGAAGTTGGTTTTTGGAAGAAATCCAAGTATCTTCTTCATCGTCCGGCATCAGTTTAAAATGATAACTGGAAGTGGAGGACATTTTGCAAAGCAGTTCATTGTTAAAAAATTCACAGCCAATGAGTCCTAAATCGTAAGCAGTTGTATAGTGGTTTTCGTCAAATAGTCCGTTTGCATTGACAAAATGTGAGTTTAAACAGCCAAGGCTTTTGGCTTTTTCATTCATAATTTCTGCAAATGCTTCCGGCGACTTTTCTTTGCCTAATTTTTCTGCAACGTGTTCACCGACAGCGCTTGCCACCTCGTTTGCGGATTTAACCAATACAGAATACAAGGCTTGTTCCATATTTAAGGTATCGCCTTCGTCTACGCGTCCGAGTTTGGAGCCGTCAGTGGGAACATCATAGATTGCACGGCGGGAGAAGGTAATATCTTCATCGAGGCTGCAATTCTGCATTGCAATTAAGCAGGTAAAAATTTTAGTAGTGCTGGCTGGATACATTTTTTCGTGAATATTTTTGGCATACAAGATCGTATGTGTGTTCATTTCCATTAGAATCGCAGATTTTGCGCCGATTGCAGGGCCTTGCGGCCAGTTTTCTATATCATTAGACTGTATAGGAAGCAGCTTATTGGTTTCCATAACTTCGTTGGGTTCAGGTTCTGCATAGCAAGGCAGAGAATTGGAAAGTGAAACAGACACTGACAACAGAGATATGGAAAGTGCCAGAAGCAATTTATTTTGAAATAACTTGGATAAGTTCATATACTCTAGTTTTCCTTTCAGATTAAAGATTTATATATTTAAAGATTTATATATTTAAAGATTTATATATAATAACGTATAAATTAGTTCTTTAACGATTGTACACTATTTTTGTTAAAATAAGTAGAGTTTTTTGTAAATTTTTATATAATAAATTTCGACAAGGGTTATTTTATCCTCGCTACTCGCTGCACGCCCCGTGCACCACTTCAGTGGCATATTTTATCCGCACGGAGGTGTGATAGATCTTCCTTAATGTGACAGCCCCATATTTCCTCTGTATGCGGCTGTGCATAAAAAAAACTCCTGCACCGCCATAGGCGAATGCAGGAGAAAAACGCATTTTAATAGATTTTATATAATTAAAAGATTAGATATATAGCAAATTATTATTGTTTTGCTGTTATTATTTGGCAACAATGCCGTATGTAGCTACGCCAGAAACTGCTTCAAAAGTTACTGTCTTATCAGAATTATCTAAATCTTCAAGAACAGTTGTTACGCCGTCTTCTTCTACACGTACAATAGAATAACTCTTTGACTTATCAGCAGTCTTAGGAAGACCAGCCTTAACAGTTACTGTACCATCAGAAGTCGTAATCCATTTGCCGTTCTCTTTTCCGCCAAGTTCAATATAAAGAGCACCAACAGTTTCTCCGCCAAGTTCTTCTACTGCGGTATTTAAGCTTGCGAATGCTTCTGGACTTGACTTGTCCTCAGCATCATAAACAACAATGCTTGGTCTTTGATCTGCGTTTAAGCCAAGTGCTGCCTTTACATCTTCATACGGTGTCAAAACTGCTGCGCCGCGAACGATTCTTGATGAATAGTCACCTGCTACAGATGTCAGGTTTGTGTCGCCTGCAACTAAAACCTCCGTGTTTGAACCTTTGAGATTCGGAAAATCGGCAGCGCATACTGTCATAGCAGATGCCATTACCATTGTTGCAGCTGTAAGTGTTGCGATTGTTTTCTTTAATTTCATGGTTACTTCCTCCTGAATAATATCCAATTTCTATTTCGGAGCGTAAGTACTATCCGTTCCGGAATTGCACAACAGCTTTGTGTAAGCTGATAAAAAACATTATATACCGATTTACTGATATTGCAATACTTTTCAGGAAAATATTTACAATTCGGGATTTATACTAAAAAAATGAGTATAAAAATTCCGTGTTCTGTTAATTTCGGCGGATAATAGATTTTTTTTGCACGTTTTATTATAGAAATTGCACATTTTTTTGGGGAAAAAATATTCGAACAGCCCATAAGCGGGCTGTTCTTACTATTTATAGAAGGATTAACCTTTTACTGCGCCAACAGTCATACCTTCAATAAAGTAGCTTTGGAAACAAAGGAATACAATAAATATTGGTATAATACCGAACATAGAGCCTGCGATCAGTAAGTCGTAGTCGTTGCCATAAGGGGTAATTAATGTATTTAAACCGATAGGAAGTGTGAACTTCTTAGCGTCACGGAAAACCATCATTGGCCACAGCATATTGTTCCAGGAACCCATAGTAGAGAGGATTGCCATAGATGCAAATGCCGGTTTGGTAATCGGCAGCATAATTTTAATGCAGATACCATATTCGGTTGCGCCGTCAATTCGTGCTGCATCCAAAAGCGCTTTGGGCAGGCCTATCATATACTGTCGGAAAAAGAATATTGTAGAGGCACTACATAGCCCTGGAAGAATAACACCAGCAGAAGTATTCATTAAATGAAGATCCATCATTTCCTGATATAATGGAAGCATTAGGATTTCAAATGGTACCATCATGGTTGCGATTGCAAGGAAAAACAGCAGGTTTTTAAGTTTGTATTCGTACATTGATAAGCCGTATGCTACGAAATAGCAGATAACCAACGTAAGCACAACGGTTACTAACGTCAGTATCATACTATTTTTAAACCACATAAAATATTTCCTCGAATCAGGGTTCGGAGTAAACAACAGTTTCCAGTTGTTGAGCGTCATGGTTGAAAAGTCCAGATTAATGGATAAACCACGTCGAAGCAGTTCAATGCCCGGACGGAAGGAAGCCAATGCGCCGGCTAAAACCGGAAACAGTACAAAGAAGCCAAGAACTGCAAATAATAGTGTGCCTAGTACGGTGCCTACGCCATTATTTTGCACCATGCCGCCTTTATTTTTCTTTTTTCCACCCATAATCAGTCTTCCTCCTTCTTAAAGGTTCCGTTGCAAATTAGTTGTACTACATTGATAACGAGCGCCAGTACAAGCAATACAAGACCAACTGCGGACGCATATCCAAGCTGGTTGCGCTCAATACCACGCTTATATAGATATCCTACAATTGTAAGACCAATATTTTTCGGTGATGTATTGCCGCTCCATAACATATAGGATTCCAGGAACATTGCAAGTCCTGCATAAACACTGATAGTAAGTACGTAAATTGTTGTAGGTTTTAACAGTGGCATGGTGATATTCCAGAATTTCTGCCAGCCATTTGCGCCGTCGATTTCAGCCGACTCATACAGCGCGCCATCAATTCCCTTTAAGCCGGAAAGAAAATACAGCATATTCACACCTGTCCAGCGCCAGCAGGCAAGCAGCAGCAGTGCAAACATTGCGGTAGAACCTTGTTTTAACCAAGGAATTGCATCAAAGCCAAATTTCTGTAACAAAATATTCATCTGGCTTGTCGGATATTCTGAAAACATCAAACGGAACAACATACCAGAGATAACTACGGATGTCAGTGCAGGCAGATAGAGCACGCCTTTCCAAAATCCTTTTGCTTTTACTAAATTGCTGTCGATTAATACTGCAAACAGCATAGGAAAAGGAATTAAAAGGATTAAAGTCCATACCATATATGTAAAACTGTTCTTAATTGCTGTAAAGAATGTGCTGTCTTTTAAAAGCTTTGTGTAGTTGTCAAGTCCGACCCATTCTACTTGTCCTGGCAAAATGGTCTGGAAACTCATTTTAACTGTGCTAAACAGCGGATAAATCCAAAAGATTGCGAAACTTAAAATAAACGGCAGTACGAAAACGTAGGGCGCTGCCTTCTGAGAATATAAGAATTTTTTTATTTTCACTGCAGTTTCTCCTTTCCCCTATAGACGGAATTGCCCAAGAATGTTTTCCTTCCTGAGCAATTCCTTTGTTATCATTAACAGTTTATTCCTGAAATCGGATGTATAACACTTACTGTTCAATCTCCATATAGTCGGTTACTTCCTGCAGTGCTTCCGTAACATCCTGTCCGGACTCCATAATATTATTCAAGGTAGTAGTATTAATATAGTCCTGAAGCGTAAATACGTTAGCGTTTACGCTGACTGCGCCAATCTCGTCTTTAATCTCATTCAAAACGTCGAACGGATTGGTCTTAAAGTATGCAATATACGGGTTAGAAGTATCCTGTGTAATATCCGTATTGCTCCAAACGGAAGTATTGCAGACATCAAATCCTAAGTTCTCCCAAATACCGATACAGCCTTCCTCAGAACATTTTGCATAAGCGATAAAGTCTGCTGCAAGCGCTGGATCTGCAGATTGATTGGTAACAACTGTGCCAGTACCGCCGATACCTACAGAACGCGGCTGTCCTGCTTCAAACGATGGACACGGAGCCATTGCCCATTTTCCTGTTTCTTCCGGCATATACTGTACGAAACGGCTCATATACCACATAGCTTTCGGGAACGAAGCGATTTTGCCATCCATAATTGCCTGTCTGCCACCTTCGGTGTCAAGCTGACCTTCTGGAGAAACCATTGCCAAGCCATCGTTGAGCCATCCCTGCTGCATGGTCAGCATTTTGCTCCATGATGCCGGAACGGAAGCTTTACCTTCTGCGTCAAGATAATCTTCGCCATGCTCTGCCATTGTTACCCAGAGCCAGTCTGTACCGCCTGTATCTACCGCAGTCATCATGACTTCGCCGCCAGAAGCTTCCTTTAACTGTTCTGCTACAGCGGTATAGTCATCCCAAGTTTTAATATTTGTATAGTCAATTCCATATTGTGAGAAAATAGCGTCGTTGTAGAACATAACCGTTGCGCCAACGTGTGTCGGTGCGCCGTAGTAGGTACCATCTTTTGCATAAATATCAAAACGAGACTGTACTAAATCTCCCATATATGGCTGCAATGCATCATTTAGCGGATAAAGCTGCGGCTGACCTTGAAGGAAATTCGGGAACTGTCCGCGCTCAATATCGCATAAGTCGGGTGCGCCCTCGCCAGTCTGCAGCGCCATAATCATTTTGTTGTGCATATCGCCGAACGGATATGTTGTAAAGGTAATCTGAATCTGCCTGTCAGGATTCTGTTCATTCCACTTCTCAAGCATCTTCGCATAAAATTCATTATGTAAGTCAACAAATGACCACATTTCCATATGTGTACCACTATCCGGTCCTACAGTGGTAACTGCGTCTGGCTCTGCCTCTCCCTCAGCAGCATCGCCGGAAGCGTCATCAGCGTTTGCGCTGTCATCAGCATTTGCGCTGTCGTCAGCATTTGCGCTATTATCTGAATTTGCTGGTGTGGAAGCATTTCCAGAATCGCCAGAGCCGCCGCATCCTCCAAGTAATGATGTCATCATAGCGGCGCTAAGAAGGGTAACTAATAACTTTTTCTTCATATTCTTTCTCTCCTTTAAAAATTATTGAAAAATATACAAAAGAGTATAATAATCAATCCTATCCGCGAACGTTGAAAAAAATATCGACTTTTTTGGATAAAATTATATAACAATAAAACCAGTTGCATTTTTACTATGGTTAATATGCATATTTTTGATTTATTAAAGGCTGCCTTTATGTTTATATTGTATATTACTTTTACGGCAATGTCAATCATTAAATTTATGCATTTTATTATTATCTGTAATGATTTAGTATAAAATAAAATAAATAGGACGAAAAGTATACTATTTACTAAAATAAAAATAAAAAATATACGCACCTTTGTACTAAAAAAGTGCGTATATTTTTTATTCGCCGTCTGTGAGAGGCGTTAAGATTTTATTGATTTCATTTAGCAGCCTATCTTTGACAGGCGGCTTTAGAAAATAACCAGCGGGTTTTAGCTTCAGCACGGCTTCAATGTAGCTGCGGTCATTGACAGAGGTTAGGAAAATAACGGGGATATCTTTCATTTCGTCGTCCGCACGTATCATTTCTAATGTCATCTTTCCGTCGCATACAGGCATTTCGTAGTCTAAAAGAATTAAATCAGGTCGTTTTTTGCCAATAGAAGTCATCGCCTGCGCGCCCGAAATTGCTATGGCGACTTCATAGGATTCTTCTAACATTGCTTTCATTGTACGCAGCTGAGTACCATTGTCGTCAACCACTAAGATGCGTTTCTTTTGGGCAGATATCTTTTGTCCTTTGCCGGATTCCTGTTCGACGTCCTCATCGTCTAAGTGAAGGCGTCGGCATACTGCCGCCATAATCGCTGTATTCTCTACGGGACGGATAAGGTTTTCAAACTGGCTGTTCTCATAGTATTTTAGGAAACTGCTGCATTCTTCCTTGGTGCCGAGGGTTAGAACAGGGATTTGTGCGTATCGGTCGCTAAGCATAAAAAATATGGAGGTGTCGATATCATATGCACCGATTAAGCTGATCAAGACCAAATCAGGATTTACGATTTTCAGCATTCCTTCTAAAACGCTTGCATTCTCCGAACAAAGCTGTACATGAAAGTACTGTGATAAAAATTGATTTGTTTCTTTTACCACACTATTGAGTTTTCCAACCAATAATATTTTTTTCATTTCTTGTTTTCCTCCATAATTTCATTGATTTGCTGCATTAGTAGACTGACAATATGTTCTGTTTCTTCTGCGTCAAGATTCGTAACTGCTTCGGCAAGTTTTTGCATCAACTCTTGCATTGCTTCAGGATAATCGTATGTTTTCAGTTCGTTAATAAGTTTGTCGGCTTGGTCAATATCCATATCCTGCATACTAATTCGTACCATTTCCAAAAGTGCTTTTATAATAGAAACGTCCGTTATTTTCTTTGACGGTGCGGCTCCGATATCAAATACGCCTTGCAGTTTTTGGTGGTAGCTGCGCCATTCTTCTAAAAAAGATGTTGTAATAGATAATATGACATCTAATTTGCCATCCTTTGCAGCATATTCCAATATTTTGGCTACACCATAGAGTGGTAATATGCCAATAGTCGCCGCAAGCCCTTTCATTGCGTGTACTTGAATCCGGTACTGTTCAAGCTGTTTTGGTTCACCAATCTGGTGATAAGCCCGCTCTAGTGTTTTGGCAGCAGGCTCAATCTGTGCATAAAATTCTTTTACAGTGTATGTTAACAGTTCCATATCCGGCAGGTGCAGCCATGCATACTGCCAGTCTAAGCCTTCCACTTGTGGTAGCGATTCCAATATATCTGATGCGGATTCCGGTTCTGTGGTGTTTTCTGATTCTTTGGGTGGTATCTGCTGTAAATTCTGCGGAAGCATTTTCTTCAACAGTGTTTCTAGTTTTTCGGGCATAATTGGTTTGGATAGGAAACCGTCAAACCCTTCTGATAGGTATTTTTCTTTTGCACCTGACACGGCATTGGCAGTAAGCACAATAATTGGGGTGTCTTTGCACGGGAAATCGGAGAATGCTTTTATATAATGAAGGGTTTCGATTCCATCCATCTCCGGCATCATATGGTCAAGGAAAATCAGATCGTAATGGTTTTCTTGTACCAGAGTAAGACACGCCGCGCCGCTGTCGGCGTCTGCTACCTGTATTTGCGTTTCCTTCAGCAGATTGCGCAGGACTTTGCGGTTAACGGCGTTGTCATCCACTACCAAAATCTGTGCGTTGGGTGCATAAAGCTTTGTATTGTAAGTGTAATTATTGGCAATTTGGCGGACACGGGATTCGAAATCCCCAATTGGTGTATTATCAATAATTTTCTGTTCCAATATAAAGGAAAACTTAGAACCTTTGCCGTAAATACTTTCTACCTGCAGGCGGCTGCCTAACAGCGATAGAAGCTGAATGGTAATACTCATGCCAAGACCACTCCCCTCGATATTGCGGTTGCGATCTTCTTCGATCCGTTCAAATTCGGCGGATAGTTTAGGCAAATCTTCCTCTTTCATACCGATTCCCGTATCCTCCACTTCAAAGTGGAGCAGGGCAGCTTCTTCGTTTGTCTGACATTGGACACGCAGCCAGACAGTGCCCGCGGGTGTATATTTCACGGCATTTGTAAGGATATTGGTCAGTACTTGTCGCAGGCGCACATCATCGCCGTAGAGTCTGGAAGGAATTGTTTTGTCAACAATAACCTCGAGTTTCAGGTTTTTGTCGAAAGCGCGCTGTGCAGCCATATTTGCCAGATCATGGATTAGGCTGCTAATATCGTATTCGACAGGCACAATTTCCATTTTGCCGGATTCAATTTTAGAAAAATCCAAGATATCATTGATAAGCGAGAGCAGTGTCTGCCCTGCCATATGGATATCCATTGCATATTCTTTAATATTCTGTTCCTTGGATTCGCGCAGAATCATTTCGTCCATGCCAAGAACTGCATTGATTGGTGTGCGTATTTCGTGCGACATATGTGCAAGAAATCTGCCTTTGGCTTCATTTGCAGCAAGCGCTTCCTGCCGTGCAGCTTCTGCATCTTGTTTTGCTTGTGCAAGTTGTAAATTCTGCTGTTCTGCCGCGATTACTTTATCTTGTAGAAGCTGTGCGTTTTCTTCTGCATTTGCTCGATATTCTTTGGAAAGCTGCAAGGTGTGCATAACTACCATTGAAATGGAAAATATGGTCATACTGTATTGACCCGCTGCATTGTCGTGAATATTTTCAAAAATAGTATTGATAATAATATTGGCAATGCCGCCGGAGAGCAGCACAAGCATGGAAAAAACGGACAATAGTGTTAAATAATATCTTTTTTTGTAATCAAATTGAATTAGGCTGACAATGGCAACAACACAGAGAATACCGATTGCTGCCGCCGAAATATTAATCATTTTTTTGAGGGAGCATATGCCGAGTGTATGCAGTGCAATTTGAATGGCAGCATTAAGCATCGTGCAGCCTATTAATGCAGAAAAACGGCGCGGATATACCATATGTAGGTTTCGCTCGAAGTAGAGCGCTAGAAACAGCGGAAGCAGCAGCACTAAATACTCCTGCATTTCATAAGCTTCTTGCACATCATAAAATATACTGAGCGTATCTGTTCCGATAAAACAGTATATGCCTGCTGCAAATCCCGTCAGCCCCAGATAGAGTTCACCGCGGGGCGGCTGGTGCGTATACAAACGTATCAGCGCAAGGACAAACATAATAATACCCATAATAATTATCAACAAACAACAGCCGATATCGGCAATATTGTTTCCGACCACGCCAATTACAACCATTTCGCGCGATTCTATTTTTACGCCGCTGAGGATTGCAGTAGAGTTAAAATAGGGCGGCGAAAGTTCAATCCAGAGTTCGCCCTCCTTAAAGGCAACAGGAAGCGATACAAAGATATCATTGCTACCAGGTGTTTTTCCGTAGGTACTTTTATTCTCAAAACCTTGTTCATAGAGAAGTTCCTCATCTAAAAAAACACGGACACCTTTTGCAGCAGCTGAAAAGTTTAAAGTGAGTCCAGCATATGCTTTGGGAAGTATATTTTGAAAAATAATCCGTTCATCTGAATTAACTCTGCCCGTATAGGGAAGGCTGACAGTCTGACGGTTTTCGCCTGCCAGGGCTTTGTCTATTTGCTCCCCTATCTGTCCAATATCGTTTGGCTGTGTAGGGGGAAGGGATGTACTTTTTAAGGTTATTGTATTCCATGCTTCATCATAAAAGATTTCATATTGATCGGGAAACAGTGTGATGTCTTCTTCTTTTTGATATTGAAACAGTGCAATTACCATAAAGATCAGGATTAAAAGTATAGAAATAGCGGCTAATTTACGCAGTTTTTTCATTTTTGCTCCTATTTTTTATTACATATATTTATGTTACACTAATTTCCATATTATCACAAATACTGCGATTTCTCAACAATTGTTGTATTTTCTTCAAGATTTTCCAATATTTTCAAATTCCTTGTGACAAAGTTGGATTTAAGGTGTAAAATAAAAATATGGCTTTAATTTTATACTACATAACGCCAGAATTCACCGTTCTGCATTGGTTAAACGTATATGGCTGGCGTTCTGTAGTCAGGTTACTCGGAAATTTTAACTGTTAAGCAGTATCTATTGAAGTGAGGAAAATCTTAATGAGGTTGAGAAATGTAACCGGTTCTCGTGAGATAATTGCGGGGAGTCGTTTTGTTGTGCAGGAGCCGTTTGCGCATAAGGGCAGATGGAGCACCGTTTTTGGCAATACAAATCCGATTTGTATTGAAATTGGTATGGGAAAGGGACAGTTTATTACAACACTTGCGGCACAAAATCCACAGATTAATTATATTGGTATCGAAAAATATTCTACAGTGCTTTTGCGTGCAGTGCAGAAGATGGAAGTGTTAGAGCTGTCAAATTTAAAATTTATCCGAATGGACGCGGAGGATATTTGTGAGGTGTTTGGAAAAGGAGAGGTGGCGAAGCTCTACTTAAATTTCTCCGATCCTTGGCCGAAGGACAGGCACGCGAAACGGCGGCTTCCTTCCCGGCAGTTTTTGGCGCGTTATCATCAAATCCTTTCGCCGGATGCATACGTGGAGTTTAAGACAGACAATCAAGCATTATTTGACTTTGCATTGGAGGAAATCACGCCTGCGGGGTGGCAAGTGGAGGCGGTTACGCGTGATCTGCACCATGATGCAGTGCTAAACCAAGGGAATATTATGACAGAGTACGAACAGCGTTTTTCAGAGAAAGGGAATCCAATATACAAATATATTATTTATCGTTAAGGAACTGTTAATAAATAACTTTAAAATAACGCGCAGGATTTTAAAAGTTATTTTTGAACAGTTCTCAAGTGCAGTTTTATTTTTGCAATTATAAAGGGGGCAGAAAATGTTTTTGTTGTTTTTGGCGCTTTGGATAATTTTTAATGGGCGTGTCACTGTGGAGATTTTGCTGTTCGGTGTGGTGATATCAGCGGCTATGTACTGGTTTATTTGTAAGTTTATGGGGTATACCCCCCAGTCTGAGCTGATAATTTTAAAGAAAGGTGTTTATATTATCGAATATATATTTTACCTTGTAAGGGAGATTACGGCGGCGAACTTTGCGACGATCCGGCTTGTGACAACAGCAAACTATGAAGTGGAACCTGTGCTGATTCAATTTGAAACAACGTTAAAAAGCGATATTGCAAAGTTTTTGTTAGCCAATTCCATCACCCTGACACCGGGGACAATTACCGTGGCAATCGACGGAAACCGTTTTACTGTGCATTGTCTGGATAAAACGCTGGCGGAGGGGATAACCGATTCTGTCTTTGTTAAACTGCTAACGAAAATTGAAGCGAAATAAGCATGGATTGAAATAAGATAGAACTTTAGGAACTGTCAATAAATAACTTATCAATTTGACACTTCCTTAGTGGAATAGAAGTATAGCAAGATGGAATAAAAGAGAGGGGCGGAAAAATATGTATACAGGAAATGCTGCGCTGGAAGCGGCGTATCAGGGGGTGTTGACGGTGCTGCCGATTTTGCTGGCACTTATGGTTTTTTTGTGTTTAATCCGTGCGGTAAAGGGGCCGAAAATTGCAGACCGAATTGTTGCTGTCAATATGATGGGAACAATGACAATGGTAATTATTGCAATGCTTGCAGTGAAAATGGATGAAGGATACCTTGTAGATATCTGTATTATTTATGCAATGATATCATTTTTAGCTGTGACGCTTTTGACAAAGGTATATATGGGCGTCTATGCGGAGCGGAAGAAAAAAGAGGAGGAGGAACGTCATGATCGTACTTGAATGGATTCGCTTTTTGGCAGGCACAAGCTGCCTGTTGTGCGGATTGATTATTTTTGTGCTGGAATTGTTTGGGGTTTTTAAGTTTCATTATGTGTTAAACCGGATGCACGCCGCAGCATTGGGAGATACGTTGGGAATTGGGCTTTCTATGTTGGGGCTGGTGATTTTGTGCGGGTGGAATTTAACATCATTAAAAATGATTCTGGTGGTAGTGTTTTTGTGGATCGCATCGCCAGTGGCTTCGCATATGCTGGCACGGTTTGAAGTGGCAACCAATGAAAATCTTGATAAGGACTGTGCGCTCCCGATAGAGAAGGAGAAACAGAAAAATAAAGGGAAAGGAGCCGCATTATAATATGAAAGTTTTTCAATGTGTTCTTTTTGCTTTTTTGATTATCTGTGCGATTTCAGTCAGTTTTTCAAAGAACTTGCTCAATTCGATTATAATATTTATGTCGTACAGCTTGATTATGTCAATTATCTGGATTTTATTGGAATCACCGGATTTGGCAATTACAGAGGCGGCTGTCGGCGCTGGGATTACGAGTATTTTGTTTTTTGTAACATTAAAGAAAATTCATGCAATAGTAGAGTTAGATGATGAAAGTATGAAGAAACCTGATGCAATAGTAGAGTTAGATGATGAAAGTATGAAGAAACCTGATGC
>VSNQ01000045.1:0-17280 GCA_009774395.1 Lachnospiraceae bacterium | reverse complement strand
GAGTTAGATGATGAAAGTATGAAGAAACCTGATGCGATAGTAGAGTTAGATGATGAAAGTATGAAGAAACCTGATGCGATAGTAGAGTTAGATGATGAAAGTATGAAGAAACCTGATGCAATAGTAGAGTTAGATGATGAAAGTATGAAGGAGGAGAAGGAGGGTGATGAGGAATGAGCCGTTTGCTGTCACAGGAAGAGTATCGCAAGACCAAGGCATATAAAATCAAAAAATGGTATCGCGGAGATAAAGACCCTTATGTGGGGGCTATGGAGCTCAAACCGCAGAAACCGTTTAAAGAAGATATTACGGCACAGCGCAAGCGCATTCACGATGATGCGCTGTTAAAGAAGAAAATTTATGATACGGAACATAATCGGAAACTGCAGTTGTTTTCGAAGTTTTATGAAGTGGTTTCGGTTCTGTTTGTGGTGGTGTTAATGGCTATTTTACTATATGTGGTGTCGTACCTGCCGCCTACGGGCAATCCAGCTAATCCCGACAACAATGAAGTTTCCGCAAAATATATTGAGGATGCAATGAAGGATACAGGAGCTGTCAATATTGTCACAGGAATGATATTGGATTACCGTGCATTTGATACTTTGGGCGAATCGAATGTGCTGTTTATTGCAACTTGTACAGTCTTTATTTTGTTACGCGCAGATAAGCATTCTAAGAAGTTAAAAGAGGAGGAGAGCGACCGTCTTTACGAGCCAAAAAATGATATTATTTTGCAAAAAGCGGCTTTTTTTCTGGTGCCGATGATTATAATTTTTGGTATTTATGTGATTTTAAATGGGCATCTGTCGCCGGGCGGCGGCTTTTCAGGCGGTGCAATTATCGGATCGGGATTGATACTGTATGTCAATGCATATGGCTTTAAAAAGATTGAGCGGTTTTTTACACAGAAAACATACAAGACAATCTGCTTCGTGGCGTTGTTGTTTTACTGTCTGGCAAAGACCTATTCATTTTACTGCGGCGCACATCATTTAGAAACGGGGATTCCGCTGGGAACGCCCGGCGATATTGTAAGCTCTGGCTTAATTTTGCCGTTGAATATCTGTGTGGGCATGGTGGTTGCCTGCACAATGTATGCGTTCTATGCAATGTTCCGAAAAGGAGGCTTCTAACATGGGGGCGAATTTGTTTATTAATTATGGGGAAGCGGTGGCAATGATTTTGTTTGGTATTGGATTCTCCAACCTGCTTTTACAGAAGAATTTAATTAAAAAGATTATCGGGTTGAATATTATGGATACTGCGACCTATTTGTTTTTGGCAGAAAAGGGCTATATTGAGGGGCGTGTAGCGCCGATTGTCGTGGATAATGTGACAAGCGTTGAGGCATATGTAAACCCCGTGCCCAGCGGTTTGGTGCTGACGGGAATTGTTGTGTCGGTGTCAGTAACAGCGTTAATGCTTTCGCTGACGATACGGCTTTACCGCAAGTATCATACGCTAGATATGGATAAGATATCGACGCTGTTGAAAAAGGAGGATATGTAATGGATTTTATACAGAATGTCCCCTTTTTTAGTATTTTGCTGTCGCTTGGCTCCGGCGTGCTGACTTCAATTATGAATCGCAGAATTGCGCGGCTTTGGAATACCTTTATCTTAACGGTTATCAGTATTATGTCAGCAGTATTTTTTGTCTATATGATTGGCAGAGGAGAGAGTTATGTCTTTATGATGGGGCATTTTCCAGCACCTTGGGGAAATGAAATCCGTGCCGGTGTGCTGGAAGCAGGGATGGCGCTGTTTTTCTGCATTGTAATGTTTCTATGTATAAAGGGCGGTCAGGAGCATATTGATAAGGAGATTGAGGAACCGAAGGCTAATCTTTACTATATTATGCTCAATCTGCTGTTAAGCTCTCTGCTGGCGCTGATTTATACAAATGACTTGTTTACCGCGTATGTTTTTGTGGAGATTAATACAATCAGCGCATGTGGCTTAATAATGATTACCAATGAGGGGCGTACGATTGAGGCGGCGACACGATATATGATTATGAGTTCGCTTGGATCTGGTCTGCTGCTGTTGGGGCTCTGCATCCTCTATGATATTACGGGGCATTTGTTAATGAGCAATATGAAAAACAGTTTGGCAGCAGTCTATGCGCAGGGAGCTTACAATACACCAATAATTGCATCAATTGGTATGGTCTGCGTGGGGCTTGCCATTAAAAGTGCGCTATATCCGTTTCATACGTGGCTGCCGGATGCTTATGGATATTCTACTGTTTCAAGTGCGGCGATATTGTCTAGCCTTGTTTCTAAGGGATATATTTTTTTGTTAATTAAAATATTCTATCGTGTTGTCGGTTTTGATATTGTGGTAGATTCTAAAGTAATTAATATTTTATTTGTGTTTGGTCTGCTGGGAATGATTATGGGGTCGGTGAATGCCATTCAAGAAAAGGATATTCGGCGTATGGTTGCGTTTTCTTCGGTGGCGCAGATAGGGTATATTTATATGGGTTTCGGGCTTGGTACATCAGCAGGGATTGTAGCAAGTATTTTCCATATATTATCCCATGCTTCTACTAAGTCGCTGCTGTTTATTGCAGGGGTGGGGCTGACGGACGCCTCCAACGACAGCAAAAAATTTGTAGACTTAACAGGAAGCGGCTATCGCAATATGGTTGCAGGTATCGCGTTTTCGCTTGGAGCATGTTCTATGGTGGGAATCCCGCTATTTTCGGGCTTTATTAGCAAAATGCTGTTTGCACAGGCAGCGGTTTCCAATAGTCTGACAAAAATGCTTCCAACGCTTATTTGTCTGGCGATTAGTACAGTGTTAAATGCAATTTATTTTATGAAAACGGTGATATTGATTTATACGCCGATTCAAAAAGTGCCTTCTAAAGAGGGTGAACCAGAACCGAAAAAGGTGGAAAGCCGAAATCATCCGGTTTATAATGTGGTGCTGCTGTGTATGATTATTTTAAATATGATATTGGGTTGCTGCTCACAGCCTATTGTGACATGGATAGAAACAGGGCTGGAAATGTTCCAGTAAAGTGCTGTTTGGCACTTCCAAATTTTGATTGGTATGCGTGCTAAAGCACGCAAGGGGTGTAAAAATGAAAAATTTGATTTTACTGATAATTGTCCTGCCAATAGCGCTGGGAGTAGGTCTGCTGGCAACACCGGAGCGTGTGTTCGCACAGCGCAAACAGCTTTGTATTGCAGCAGGTGCATGTATGGTGCTGTGCGGGGCTTTGGCGGTATTGGCGCTTTGCGGCGTGGGAAGCGATACGCTGGTTTTATTCCGGTTAATTGATACGATTCCAGTCTACTTTGCGCTGGATGGACTGGGAAGGTTATTTGTGGGAATTGTAACACTGGTGTTTTTGCTGGCTGGCTTGTTTGCTTTTTCTTATATGACACATGAGAAAAAGGAAAAGCGATATTATGGTTTTTATTTAATCACATACGGTGTATTGCTGGGGCTTGGCTGTGCGGGAAATCTTGTGACCTTGTACTTGTTTTATGAAATTATGACACTTGTGTCAATGCCGTTAGTGATTCATGAGGAAACACGCGAGGCGATAATGGCGGCGCTAAAGTATTTATTTTATTCGTTTTGCGGCGCATATATGGCGCTGTTTGGAATTTATGTTTTGTATCAATATGCGGATACGCTGGATTTTGTAGCAGGCGGTTCGTTGGATATGGATCGGCTTGTACAGTCGGGCAATACAGGATTGATGCTGGTGGCGGCGTTCTGCATTATTTTGGGATTTGGTGTTAAGGCAGGGAGTTTTCCTATGCACGCATGGCTTCCGACGGCACATCCGGTTGCACCCGCGCCAGCTTCGGCTTTTTTATCGGGAATTATTGTAAAAGGTGGTATTCTTGCCGTGGTAAGAACCGTGTATTATTGTATTGGGGCGGCATTTCTGCGCGGAACATGGGTGCAGATGGTATGGCTTACGCTGGCGGTGATTACAATTGTAATGGGTTCTGCGCTTGCTTATAAGGAAAAAATGCTAAAAAAGCGGCTGGCGTATTCGACCGTTTCGAATCTTTCCTATATCATGCTGGGGTTGGCGGTAATGACACCGGAAGCATTTACAGGAAGTATGCTGCATATTGTATTTCATGCAATTATAAAATGCACACTGTTTTTGTTTGCTGGCGCAGTGATTACAGCAACGGGAGAGGGAAAGGTATCGGCTTATGCTGGACTTGGCAGGAAAATGCCGGTGCTGTTTTGGAGTTATACAATTGTGTCGCTGGGGCTTATCGGAATACCGCCGACAAGTGGTCTGGTAAGCAAGTGGTATCTTGGCGTGGGCAGTCTGCAAGCCGAAGCGGCTGGGGGGATTGGCGTGTTTACATGGCTTGCGCCGCTGGCATTACTTGTTTCGGCGCTGCTGACGGCGGGGTATTTGCTGCCGATTAGTATACAGGGCTTTCTGGGAGAAAAAAGGGAGAAAGAACCTGAAAAACAGCAGAATAAAAAGCAGGAAATAAGCAAAGAACCGCCGATTTTAATGCTTGCGCCGATTGTAATATTAGCAGTGTTAACGATAGTGTTTGGCATTTCTCCTTTTTATATGCCGCTCATTGATTTTATCCGCAGTTTTAGTGCGGGGCTGTTGTAGGAAGGAGGAATCGGACAATGACAAAATGGGTGATGCTTACAGTGATACTGCTTCCTGTAATCTGTGGCATACTGTTGCATTTTATTAAATTTCAGGATAAACGATATAAACATTTGTATATTTTTGGTTATGTGCTGGTCAATACTGTAATTGTGTATCTGTTGCTGCTTAGCGGGAATACAGAGATTATCCGTATTATTAATTTTGCGGGTGAAAAGCTGAATTTTTCATTGAAAATAGATGGTATGAGCATGGTGTTTGCAGGACTCGTAGCAGCACTTTGGCCGCTGGCAACGTTGTATTCCTTTCCGTATATGGAACATGAACACAACAGCCGCGTGCACGACAATATGTTCTATTCATTTTATACAGCAACATATGGCGTTACGCTGGGGATTGCAATGTCAGGAAATATGCTGACCATGTACTGCTTCTATGAATTATTGACGCTGGTAACCGTGCCGCTGGTAATGCAGACGCTGACACGTGAAGCGGTGATTGCAAGCCGGAAATATTTTTACTATTCGCTGGGGGGCGCGGCGTTTGCATTTATTGGTTTGATTTTCTTGATTATTTACGGTGATAGTCTGGAATTTACGTATGGAGGCGTGCTGAATCTTGCACAGATCGGCACAAAGAAGGATTTGCTGCTGTTTATCTACGTGCTTGCATTTATGGGTTTTGGCGTAAAGGCGGCAATTTGCCCGTTTAATTCATGGCTGCCACAGGCGGGGGTTGCGCCAACGCCGGTTACTGCCTTGCTTCATGCGGTAGCGGTTGTAAAGGCGGGAGCATTTGCAATTATGCGGCTGACATATTATAGTTTTGGTATGGATTTTCTGCGTGGGACATGGGCGCAGTATTTGCTGATGGGCATTGTTATTTTTACAATTGTTTATGGGTGCAGCATGGCAGTGAAGGAAACGCATATAAAGCGGCGTCTGGCGTACTCGACGATTTCCAATCTTTCTTATATTTTGTTCGGTGTAGTGATAATGACACCGATGGGGCTTGTGGGGGCACTTTGCCATATGGTATTTCACGGAATTATGAAAATTTGTTCATTTTTTTGCGCTGGCGCGATGATGACGCAGGCACACGCAGTCTATGTATATGAGTTGGACGGTATGGCAAAGAAAATGCCGAAAGTATTTGCGGTTTTTACAGTTTCTGCGCTGGCACTAATGGGGGTGCCGGGGCTTTGTGGGTTTGTTTCTAAGTGGAATCTTGCAAAGGCAGCGTTTCTAAGCGGTAATTTGCTGGCTGTTGTTGGTGTTGGGGGGCTCTTGCTGTCGGCGCTGCTTACGGCAATTTATATGCTGACCATTGTAATTAGGGCTTATGTTCCCGGCAGTGATTTTGAAAAAAGTGTGCAGGCAAAGCAGGGAGGTTTTACACAGTATAACGATACAAAACGCGTAACCGATCCGGATTGGAGAATGCTGTTTCCGTTAATATTATTTGCTGTTGCAATGTTTGTAATTGGTGTTTACAGTGAGCCGTTTGTGGCGTTTTTTACACAGGTTGCAGAGGGGCTGCTATAATGCATGGAATAGGAATCTATAATTTACAATGGAAATGCGTATAAATTGTGTATATACGACCCGATATAGTAAATGATGAGAGCATTTGCGTCTTGCAGCAGGCGGCTTGGAATGCGCAAATGCCGTTACTGTGTGCAGATGAAAGCTATGAATCGTAACAACAGGAAAGGCGGGATAAATATGGATATAGATATATTGGTATGGTTTCCGATTGCGGCGGGGGTTGTGATATGGTTTTGGTTTCACAATAGACAGACGCAGAAGGATAGGGATATTGCGGCAAATAGTGTGAGTGCAGTAATTGCTGTGGAGCTTGCGGCGGCTTTGGTAATATATCAGGGAAGCATTGGATTTCGATGTTTTTTTAGTGTATTTATCATATTTGCGTGGCTGGTAACGGCTCTATTTTCTAAGGAATATATGAAAAATGACACAAACGTCATAAGATATCATTTTTTTAATTTAATGACACTGGGCACAACAATGGGCGTGTTTCATGCAGAGGATTTTTTTACACTGTTTTGCTATTTTGAAATGATGTCGTTTACTTCCTTTATGTGGGTGGCACACAGACAGACAAGGGAATCGGCGTATGCTGCTGGCACGTATCTGGGAATTGCGATTGCGGGTGGTATGGCGATATTAATGGGGTTGTTTATTTTGTATGTGCAGTGGGGATCGCTTTCTTTTGGGTCTGCTTCCTCTGCTGTGTATGGTATGATAAACAATTCAACAGAGTTAGAGCAGAACAAAACCATGCTGTATGTGGCAGCGGGCTGTCTTTTTGTTGGATTTGGCGTAAAGGCGGGAGCGTTTCCAGTGCACGTATGGCTTCCGCAGTCCTATACACAGGCACCTGCTCCAGCAACCGCGCTGTTATCGGCAATTTTAAGTAAAACAGGGATTCTTGGCATTGCGCTGGTGTCCGATGAGATATTTGGCGGCAACAGCGGGTGGGGTATGACGGTGGTAATTGTCGGCGTAATTACCATGCTGGTTGGCGGAATGCGTGCTGTGGCAAGCAGCAATTTTAAAACGACAATTGCATATTCGTCAATGTCACAGATTGGTTTTATTTTATTTGGAATCGGAATGGCAACGATGCTCAACGATGCTTTGGATAAAATGGTGGCTTTGCAGACCTTGACGGAGGAGGTTGTGGAAGCGTATTTGTGTGCAGCGCGTGGGATGATTCTGCATATGATTAACCATTCGCTGGTGAAATTGGTTCTATTTCTTCTTGCTGGTGTGGTATTTCTGCACGTGGGCAGCTATGAACTTAACAAGATTCGTGGCTTTGGGCGCAAGAAATTATTTCTAATGATTGCGTTTGGCATTGCAGCCGCGGGCGTGGGCGGTATTCCACTGTTTAATGGATATGTAAGCAAAACTTTATTGCATGAGAGTATTGTGATATATGGCAGTCTGGCGGGGGAGCAGGCGTTGGTGGCATATACACAGGAAATAATTTATTGGATAGAAATATTATTTTTGGTTTCTGGCGGTTTGACCGTTGCATATATGACGAAGTTGTTTGCAGTATTGTTTCTTGAAAAAAATCAAGATGAAAGTCTTCAGCGCACATATGAGGAGAAAAAACAATATATGTCATTGCTTAGTAAAATTGCAATGATCGTCTGCCTTATCCCAATTGTGCTAATCGGCGTATTTCCCAATGGGGTTGGTGGCGCAATTATGGATTTTACGTGGGTGCAGGACGCAGAGTGGACATTTTATCTGGCATCACCTACATGGGATCCACACAATTTAGATATGAATGCAGTCAATTATTTTTCATTAGGGAATTTACAAGGTGCGGCAATTTCGATTGCCATTGGCGCGGTAGTATATTTCTTGGCGGTACGGCTTGTGATGCTGCGCAGAAAGGAAAAAGGGTATCAGGAAATCTTTCCGGCGTGGCTGGATATGGAGAAGTATTTGTATCGTGCCGTATTTTATACAGCCATTCCGTTTGTGCTGGGCGTGTTGTCACGCATTTTGGATAGTCTTGTTGATACCATTGTAATCGTTTTGAAAAAGACAGTGTACCGTGAACGGAAACTTCCGTATGAGCTGCCAGAGGGAAATGATATAACGCATAAATTGGGGCAGAGTATGGAAAATCTGAATAAACTTTCTTGTATAATAAAGAAGAAAAAATATGAGCCAAAAGGATATGAGCATAAATTAGCGTTAATGAATGTGGATTTAGTAGAAAATCTTAGAATCATTGAGAGGAGTCTTTCGTTTGGGCTGTTTATGTTTTGCGTGGGGCTTGGTTTAACGATGATTTATTTGTTGATAGTGAACTAGATCGGATGCAATTGTACTGGTGATAGGGAACTGTTAAACATGATAGGGGCTGTCGCATTAAGGGAAATATTTGCAAGAAATTGTAATACTGTATTGCATTTTATACGATATCTTGTATAATTAAAGCCTATAGCGACGGTCGTATAAAGAAAAATTTTTGTTTTGTGGGTGTAGTATCTGATTTCAATAAGAGTTATAAGGAGAAATTGCAGTATGAGAGAAAAAAGGATGTTAACAACAATGTTGGAGAATATTGAAAGTGGGAAATTTTTTAATGAAGATATGTTTGATATTTATGTGGAGGATTTCCTGGATATGCGGGATGCGGAAATTTTTGATGACGAATGGGCTCGGGTGTACGATGAGTTGGAAGCACTTGAGGGGGATAATATTTTGCCACAGGATGCAGCGTTAATGGATAAGATTCGGGAGAAAAGTTATTTGACAGTGTATCATTATACGAAGTCGGATGAGGTCGCAGGACGGGTATCGGATGATTTGGAGTTAATATGTAAGGCTCACTTGCTGCAATATCAGGATAGCTGGCTGGAGAAGTTAGAGCAGGCATATCAGGAACATACACTGCCGTGCGGATCGTTTGCTGAATAGGTTGAAGAGAATGTATAAAGACATACACTGCCAAGCAGATTGTTTGTTGAATATATTCGAGAAGACATAAAAACATACACTGCCAAGCAGATCGCTGGCAGTGTAATATAGAAGTATTGGAAGTAATATCACAGTTCCGACGCAATGCTTCCTAACAATTCCCATGTGGCGTCCCGTTCCCGTTTCTGTTCGGGAGTTAATTCTTCATAGGGGCACAGCATGGGATGCTGTCTTGCAATATCGTTTCGCGCAGGGCCGTAGCGCCAGTTGTAGAAGGTATAGAAGCGCAGCCAGCGGGTATGGTCAATTCTGCGGTACATTTCTTGGGTTTCTGGATTTTTTCTCGTTTCATTGTATATCGTATATGCTTTCTGAACAACATTAGGCGATATTTCAGTAATAGTTTCGTCTTTTAGCAGAATCCGAATTTTCATTAGAATATGGTCAGCAGCCGCAATTTTGGATTCTCGGTGGAAGTCATCTAGTTCTTCCCATGTTTTGGTAGGGTATGAAACAGAGCGGCAGAAAATTTCATTCATGGTAATGGCGGCTTTATTGAGTGCAGTCCGCATAATCTGATCTGGCGTATAGATTTCCTCATTTGTGCCGAAATAAGATACACCGGGGGCTTTGCGGCTGCTGTGCAGATGCATACGTCCACGAAGTCGATAATAACTGTTAAGCTTCCAGTAGATATTCCAACCTTCTGCTTCATCGTCTGGACAGATAATAATGCGGTCTGCCAATTCCATTAGCGTATGGTGCAATTCCCATATATCTTTATAAAAAATTAGAGAATCCATTGTATCTGAAACGTGATTTAGCGAAAAAGCTTTATGTAAATGCTCATGTATTGCGAGAAAATGCCTAGACTCTCCGAAAATATGATAGGCAACATGCTGATCAACAGAGAGGATGTTGGTCATAATTGCTCGCTCAAGAATACAGCGCCCGTAGTTTTCAAATCCAATAATCACAATAGTATTTTCATGGCTGCGCAATGGTTTCGAGTGCCAGTATTGTCTGGCGCAGCAGTCGTAGCTGTGGAAAAAATTAATATTTCCAGACAGCAGATCACGACCGTTTGTAGTGCGTGCATATACATCCACAGGCAGTGTATGTAAGTCAATTGCGCGGGTATTCGATCCGATATCGTTTTCCTTCATCAAAAAGATTTTACATTTCGAACCGATATTTTTTTTGTGTGCTACAATGCGGGCTGGGGCGGCATTGATAAACAGACAGGGATAGTTTGGAAACTCTGTCTGATCATCTCTTTTGGCACCAAATATAATAACAGTATCAGGATCTTCCTTGTAGATGTTTTCCGCCAGCGTGCTAGATTCGATACTAAAGTTTGCAAAATAATACCAGTTTTTCTGCCTCTGGAAGCGCAGCTGGAATAAGGGAAGGCCTTCGCTTGTAACAAAGGAAATCATGGCACCGAACAATGTCATCATAATGCCTGCGGACATTAGGAGAAAAATAACACCCACAAATTTTCCAAGAGGGGTTACAGGTGTTATATCGCCATATCCAACTGTGGTCAGTGTAACAAGGGAATACCAAAAGGCATCTCGGAAGGAACGGATAGTAGCTTGGCTGTCAGTGTGCTCAGACAGGTAGAGAACAAGCAGCAGGGCGAGGTAAATAACAAGCAAAAGAATTGTTAAGCGCCGATAGATCTTATTCTTTCTTTTCATGTGTATCAGCTCCTTTTATTGATAACATTGGTTTATAATATCCGTATAATGCTCTGGATTGCACTTTTAATAGCATTGTAACACACAATAAATAGGAAGACAATGGGCTGGCTAATTGGAGGAAAGAAATATCAACGCCTGCAAGCTGAAGTTTCGCGACCATGTCTATTTTATTTAGAATTTATAGAAAAATATACAGACTATATGGAAAAAAATTATTATATTGAAGCCCAGACAAGAAGCCTTGGGAGAACAGATGTTGTTGTAGATTATCAGGGAGAACAGTTTATAATTGAGATGAAAATATGGCATGGGAATGAATATTACCAGCGTGGCGAGCAACAGCTTGCGGAATATCTCAAGGACTATCACCAAAAAAGGGATATATGGTTAGCTTCTGTTTTAATAAGAAAAAACAGATTGGAGTTCGTGAGATAGTGGCAGGCGATAAAATTTTAGTTGAAGCAATAGTATAATATTTAGATATGAAAAGGATTTGAAAAAATGGCTGTCACAATCTCAAGGGTTTTAGATAATGAGGAAGTTTCGTAATATTAGAAGTGTTGCAATTTATTAGGGGGTAGCGGAAAAGGACATAATAACCAACAGCCCCCTATATTGATCTGCGATAATACCGATTTTTGATGAAAAACAGCACGCAATTCTTTTTCAATGCTCCAAAATAGTTTCAATATTACGTCTTTTCTTTTTCGAAAAATTCTTCAATTACAGCATCGTAATCTTCTTCATGATAAGAAAATTCTCCAAATAAATTTAATATAGCATTTGGTTTTTCGATTTGTGCAAGCAGCAAGTCCGTGTAATCGCGGATTCGGTATAAGTTTTCATGTACCGTATAAGCGGGTACTGTCTGCCCGTTAAATACCGTTTTGCGGTAGTGATTGCCTTCTGCATTTATGTATTCGCTGACATCAGAAACTAGATAACATAAATATTGCTTGTCTAAATACAGCATTTGGTGACAACCTTGATCCTGAACTAAAATAATATGCTGGCCGGGCATGACACCATTATTAGGATCATTGTTTTCCGGAAAGTGCCAAGACAGTATTAGTAAGGAAAGCTTGCCCATTATATAAGCGACTAAAGCCTCTTGCACTTCGGATTTATTGCGGGGTTTGTATGCGTAGTTGGACTGTGTTTGGGCGCAGTTGGCATAGGCAAGGCGATTAGGCGCTGTAGGAATATAAAATTTCGCATTTAACCGGCAGGGTTCCTGTTCGGCAGAATAGCCACCATATAAGCGTTTGGCAATATGATATCGTGGGTATGTTTCAAAACGATAACATTGTGGCGCCCATGTCATAAATGCAGGCGATCCGTGCGGATTTGCGACCATTGTAACGATTTCATTTAACTGTTCTTTTATCCGTTTTGTATTATCGTGAACCATATAGTTGGGCAGTGTTCCCAGCCCGAAAGGAACAAATACAACATCTTGGGACTCCACAACAGCATAGACCTCCGGCAGCGATACAAGTGCATACCAATTTGTGTTCTTATTGTCAAAAAACAGGCAGGCATAGGTTCCGCTGTCAGGTTTTAATAAAATATCGTGTTCCCCCTTATTATGAAGCAGCACAAGTTCCCGTGAATCCCATGACAAAGCAAGCCGGCTGATATATCCATTTAGAAACTGCCCAATAAGTTCGTTGAGCATTTCTACAGTTAACCACCAGCCAATTGTCGTTTCTGGCTGTCCTGGTTGGCGCACAAGAACTTTCGTAGGAATCTGAGTAATTGGCGATGGTGCAGTAAGGAGAGAAACATTTAAGGCTGGAATACCTGCAGGTTCCGCAGGATTCTGTGAGGCAGTTGTATCTGCACGGTTTGCAGTAAGAGGACTTTGCAAAGTGCTTGAACGAATACTATCTGTAGTAGAAGTATGTAAAATATTGGAAGCGTTTTTGGGGGAATTTTTTCTGATAGGAGGAATTTGTTTAGAAGCATTCCTTTTGGAATTTTTTTTGTAATTCTTCCTAATACGAGCAATTTTTTTCGCTGTATTTTTTCTATTTATTTTTTTAACAAAATATCTGTGCAGATTACTTTGTGCTTTTTTTAAAAGCTGAGCAAGAATTTTGGAAATTGTTTGCATATTCATAAAATTATATCCTCCTGAACTATTTTCAGTTTCTTAATAGTATAACAGATTTCATACCGAAAATATATAATTGTTGGCATAAAAACTGTAAAAAGTAGTAAGCAAAAGGAAATGAGTTTACATTTTTATAAATTTTCCAACATTTCATGCGACCAAATGATGCTATAATACATCTAATATTTGAAAAGAGCGATACAGAGAAAAGAGCTTTTGCGTTTGCTTACTAATTCGCTCTATTTAAGATATGTCAGTGCACAATAGACAGAAAACAGCCGGCGGAAAGGAAACTATGACAAAAGAACAATTAGGGAATTTAATTATTGCATCGGAGGAGTCGATGTATCATGTGGCAAAAACGCTGCTGCGCAATGACGCGGACTGTGCGGACGCGATACAGGAAGCGATTGTAAAAGCGTTTTCGAGCATACATACACTGCGGAAAGATTCGTTTGGCAAAACATGGCTGGTGCGCATTCTTATCAATGAATGTTATGCAATTATGCGGCAGGAACGCAAGCTAGTACCTATGGAAAGCTATGCCTTGGAAGAATCAAAAGAACAGGAAGCTTTTCCAGAGAATAGCGAATATCTGGATCTGTATGAGGCAATCAGCCGCCTTTCGGAAGAGATACGGCTTACTGTGACACTTTACTATATGGAAGGGTATAGCATCAAGGAGATTGCCGCCTTAATGAATACAACAGAAAGCACCATAAAAAATAGGCTTGCGCGTGCAAGGGCAAAACTAAAATCCGAATTGGAATGGGCAGAGTAAAGAAGATAAAAGAGGTATTTTATTTTGCTGCGCCTTGGAAAGGAATGAAAGACTATGAAATTAGAAAATTTAAAACGGGATTTTCCCGAAATGCCGGAGGAGATTAGAATTATGATAGAGCAAGAAGTGCAAAAACAATTGAAAACAACAAGGAAAAAGAAAAAATATCCAGTGAGAAAATCTTTAATAGCAGCGGTGGCGGCGGCAATGCTGCTTGGTGTTACGGGATTTGCAGGAGTGATTTATCAGATGCACACGGAGTCTGTGGGAAAACACGCAGTCCGTACAACTATAGTGGAAAATAAAGACGAAGAAACGGACACACAGCAGACTTCAGAGATTTCACCGATTAAAATGCAGCTTTCTTATCTGCCTGCGGGTATGGTGGAAACGGAAACCGGTAAGTTTAGTTATCAAGAAGCGTTAAATCAAGGTGGAATATCTATTGTTTTCTATCGTATGGATACTGGAGATGCACAGTTTGATATGTTAACAAAAAATGTTTTAAGTCAGGAAGCAATCAAAGTTGGCGGGTATGATGGCGTATATTTTGAATTGCAAGGCGCTGCGGATAATAGTATTTCATTTAACCAGCGATGCTATGTGGCGTATACAGATTTGCACTATGTAATGGAGATGTTTGCAGCATCTGATGTCAGCAAAGAAGATGTGCTGAAAATTGCAGAGGGAATTGCGCTGCAGCCTGCCACAGACGATGAAACACAGGGAATTGTCTGTGCAAGTGATTGGAGCGCATTTATGAAATCTCAGGAGGAGGGAGAAAACATAACCGCTTCAGTTTCCAATCTTTCGGTGCCAAAGTCCGCATTAAAAACATTTTCAATCGGGGAGGCATTTGCGGCACATCCGATTGATGCTGAAGAGGGACTGGAAAATTTGCAAATCAAAGTGTCTAAAGTGCAGATTTATGACGAAATTAGTTCATTAAATATATCTTTAATGGATAATGATGAGCAGCAGAAGTTGAAAAAAGAAACGGATGCTTCTGGAAAATTGCTTCCAACAAAAATCAATTATATTCGATCTGGCGATGGTATAAATTCTATTAGTGAAGTGGTAGACACGCGTGAAGTGCCACAGAAACTGGTATATGTTACAGTGGAATATACCAATACTGGCGATACAGAACTTTCGGACGTGCTGTTTACCGGAAATATAGTGAAAATCGAGGAGGACGGCAGCCAAGTCAAAATGTATGACGGTAAAAAATATGCCTCAGCGAGCGGATGGGATTATAGGGAAATTGTAGGGGCTGCTCATATGGAGGAAATGTGGTATTATGATGTGCATGGCGGTGAACGTGGGAACAATTATATTTCTCATCTAAAACCGAACGAAACAGCGACGGTTCATATGGCGTGGCTTGTACCAGAGGAAGAATTAGGGATGCTTTATCTTAGCTTTGACACAATGGGTGGAGCGTATGAATTTAACGAACATTCCTTGCAGGTTGGCTATGTAGATATTCGGTAACGTAGGAAAGTATAGTGATTGAGATGCATCAAGCCACCACGAAGTGGTTTCACGAAGTGGTTTTCACGAAGTGGTTCCGTATGCCTTGATGTATTACGATTTAGTCTAGCTGGTTGTAACCGATATTCGTAAGGAATTGTAGGAAAATAAGTGCTCAGATTGTGCAGGATATTTCTTCAAGATTGTAGGAGAAAAACGTAGGCGTAGCGGGTTACGGCGAGGCTTTTTGTCCTGCAAGATTGGAGAAATAGACAAGCAAGATGTGTCACTTATTTTGTTACAATTTTTTCTACAGTTCCTAAATAAGAAAAAGTATTTCTTGTGATTCCCTATTTGCTATGCTACAATGAAAGCCAAAGAGTTTCAAATACTTTCCAATAATATATGAGAGGAGAATTCTATGACCAACATAGAGAAAATTCAAATATGCCAAGAGGTTGTAAACCAAATTCAGGCGGAAAATAAGCGTCCCGTGTGCCGTCTTCGACTTACACGGGATTCCTTTGGTGTTACAGACAGTCATTTAGGCGGTGTGCCGTATGTGCCTCACAATGGTCAGATTCCTACTGATGTGGATGGAAACCAGCTTTGGCTGTGTGCTCAGATAAATTTTGCACAGATGCCTTCTATGGACAATTTCCCTGATTCTGGACTGTTGCAGATTTACCTTGAGGACTGGCATTTTGGCGATTTTGGGCTGGATGATGGGCCTTTTCCGGCGCAGGAGTATTGGCGCACAGTCTACTATCCTGACATAGACGAAACGGTTACAATGGAGGAATGCGAGGCGAAAATGGCAATTTTTTGGGCAGAGGCGAAGCGCAGCAATATGCCACGCCCTGCCAATCCATTCGATTTACAGGATATTGAGGAGGGATATGACGTTCTATGGCGCTGCCCGAATGTTCCGCTGAAAATTATTTTTCAGAGTGTGGAACAGGAGTCGGTTAATCATGAGGACTATCGTTTTGATCAGTTTTTTGCGGCTGCGCTTGCCGCCAAGCTGCCGGATGCAGATCCGAAAGAATTTATGCCGTATGAATTGGACGATGACACTTCCGAGGAACGGGAAGCACTGAATAAAATATATAGTCAGATTAAAAATGGCGGCTGCAAAATGGGCGGTTATCCCAATTATCTCCAAGATGATCCACGTCTGTACGACAAGGGAGAAGGCTGGGCAGAATGCGATACGTTGCTGCTGCAATTGTATGATGATACTTACGACTATCCGCAAGATGATATTGGCGGCATGGATTTATCTTTAAACGGTGGGCCATTGAATTTTATAATCCGTGCTGAGGACTTGCGAAATCGGGACTTCTCCCGTGTGTTGGCACAATGGGCTTGTACTTAATATCGTTCGATGTTCGTTATAACCTCCTTTTCCCTGTCTTTGCTTTGGCATTTTTATTTTATTGCTTTTGTAGCAGCTCTGCTGGTTCGCTGAAAAAAATTATAATTATTATATAATTTTGTAACCAAATTCTATTCTCATATGTACTATTAATGAAAGGCCTTTTCTATACTACGAATGAAAGGAGGAAATTTTAAGTAATTAAATTTATTGATATCAATAGCTAAATGTGTTTAAATATACCTATGGAGGTAATATCATGAACACTTCAAATATCACAAATTATAAACCAAAAGATTTTGCTGAATTAATTGGCGTTTTTGTGAAAACCCTGCAGCGGTGGGACAGAGAGGAACTTTGAAAGCAAACCGCACACCAACGGAGCGACGTTATTACACTTATGACCAATATCTTCAGTTCAAAGGCATCAACACAGAAAATGATAATCGTCAGATTGTTATTTATACCAGAGTGTCTACAAAAAATCAAGAAGACGATAAAAACCAAAAAAACGATAAAAATCAAAAAAACGATTTACACAGCCAGGTCAGTTTTTTGCGTCAGTTCTGTAATGCCAGAGGGCTTATTATAGATTAGTGTATTCTTCATGTGTTCTCCTGTAGGTTATACGGACTTCGTAAGTATAAAAAGCAAATAGAAGGGGATGTGGAAATTGTTAAAGAGCTTCAAGACGGAAATAAATCCAACCAGCGAACAGAAAGTGAAAATAAATAAAACGA
>VSNQ01000044.1 GCA_009774395.1 Lachnospiraceae bacterium | reverse complement strand
CATTCTTATAACACCAATATGCGCCTTGTACAGTGAAAATTCTCTCTTTCCTCTGTACAAGGCGCATAAAGCTATAATAATAACAAAAGTATTTGCGTTTATCTCCTCTGGTAAATACTTCGCTAATTCTACTACCAGCTCATGCACCTTTGTTGCTGGTGCTGTTTCAGCAGGTGTTTTACCACTTCCATCCTTTAAAATCCTTTTTGCATACCGAACTGCTAACTTTGGATTACCATACTCCAAAAGTACATCAAAAATATTCTTCATATTTTTCTGATATTTACCAATCTTTAGTTCAGCAAATTTTTCATTAAGAAATCGAATATATTCTGTTCGATGATTATTTGCATTTTTCATATAGGTAATTCCTAAGTAGGATATAAATCACAGACACCGGAAGAAAACATTCCCCGTCAATATCTTGAATTATTTTATCATTCTGATCGGATATAGCGGCTGCCTGCATATCAAATGTTACTTCATCGCGGATACTTTTATAATTTTTCACACTAATCTGACATAACATGATTTTCCCTCCGATTCCTCAACCTACGAAACAACCGCACCAATACCACAACTGCTGCAATCGCCAGCACAAACTCCGCAACAAACTGCGAATAAGCCAGTCCATAGAGCGGAAACAGATAGTTCAGCACATAGAGCGCTGGTATCTCCAAGATTACCTTGCGCATAATCGCAAAAATCAGCGCCTCTTTCCCCATGCCAACTGCCTGAAAAACATTAACTGCCAAAAAATCTACGCACAGAAATGGCAGCCCCAGGCAAAAGCCGCGCAGAAACCTTGCCCCATAAGCAATAATCGCTTCATTATCCATAAAAAACCGCACAACACTGCCTGCACCAATATAATAAAACGCCGCTCCCGCAGTAATAAACGTAACACTGACAGTCCCTGAAAACGTCAATGCAGACCGCATACGTTTGTGATTGCCGCTGGCATAATTGTAGCTGATTAACGGCATAATTCCTTGTGAAATCCCCATACAGATATACATAGGCACCATATTGATTTTCTGTGTAATCCCCATTGCTGCCACAGCATCCGCACCGAATGCCGAAGTAAAGTTATTTAAAATCGTCATTCCTGTAACATTTAGCAGATTTTGAATAGACGCTGGAATACCCACGCCGCACACACCAAGCACAATCGCTGGCTGCAAGCTAAAATATTGTGGCTGAATACGGACATAAGTGGTCTTGCGTTTAATATAAAGCAGTATAAAAAAATAAGCGCACGCCACGCTGTTTGACAAAAACGTAGCCAAACCCGCTCCTGCTGCCCCCATATTTAAAAACTGCGGCAAAATAAAAATCGGATCTAACAAAATATTTAGCAGACAACCGCTCATAGTACCGACACTTGCATGAAATGCTGCTCCCTCCGAGCGCACCATATACGCCAAGACAACATTTAATATTGCGGGAACAGCACCGAAAGTCACTGTCCATTTTAAATAGTCCGCTGTTGCCTGTCTTGTTAAATCATCCGCTCCAAGCAAAGAAAGCAGCGGCATTTTTCCAATTGTACAGACAAGGGAAAAAAGAACACCGCAAATCAGTGCACAATAAAAACCGAAGGCAGAACTTCGGTAAACTGTAGTATAATCTTTTCTCCCAAGCGCGCGGCTCATCATACTCGAACTGCCCACGCCAAACAAATTGTTGATCGCATTAAACGCCAGCAGTACAGGCCCTGCCAGCGTTACAGCGGCATTTTGAACCGGATCATTTAAAATGCCGACAAAATACGTATCTGTTAAATTGTAGAGCACCATTACAAGGGAACTGATAATTGTAGGAATACACAAAGCGGCGACTGCTTTGGGGATTGCCGCCGTTTCAAACAACGCCGTCTTATTATCTTTCATTTTCAATCTTACTCACGCTCCAAGTTTTTTATTATGATGCTATCTCTTAGGATCTATTAAAGAATTAATATTTTCTGCGCAAATGGAATCTATGTACAGATTCTTTCAATTCCTCCGCCTGACCATAAAGCTTATTTGCTGATATTGCCGATTCCTCAGCAGTGCTTGCCGTTGTCTGCACAACATCCGATATCTGCTGCATTCCTTGTGTTAGCTGCTTAATCGCCTCCGACTGTCTTGCCGCAGAATTGGCAATCTGCTCCACCATTTCCATAGAAGTCTGCGCACTAGAAACCACTGCGGATAGAGCATTCATTGTATCCGAAGATAACGATGCGCCAAACGCAACCAGCTTTATTGAATTTTCAATTAACTCTGCTATATTTTGTGCGGACTGTGAACTTCTATTCGCCAAACTCTGTACTTCGTCTGCCACAATCGCAAAACCCTTTCCTGCAGAACCTGCGCGCGCGGCCTCTACGGCAGCATTGAGTGCCAGAATATTTGTTTGGAAAGAAATATCATCAATCGCCTTTATAATTCCGCCAATCTGTTCTGACGCTTTCGAGATATCATCCATAGCATCTGTTAATGCGGTCATTTTCTCATCACAGACCTGAAGCTGCTCTACTGCCTCAATCGAACATTTCTGTGCATAATCCGCATCCTGCGTTGTCTTTTCTATCTGACCGGATATCTCCTGAATGCTTGCCGACAATTCCTCAACAGCAGAAGCTTGCGATACAGCACCGTCTGACAATACCTGTGCACCAGATGCCACGCGCTTAGACTCCTCCGAAACCCGCTCTGACGCCGTATTAATCTGCGACAATGCATTATTCAGCGCATCCAAAATCTGCCCCATTGCCTGCTGAATCGGCAAAAATTCGCCACGGTAATCATTATCAATGGATAAATCCATATTTCCCTGCGCCATCTGCGCCAGCTTATCATTGATATCCTGTATGTATTTTTTCAATTCACGTTTCGTTTCATGAATGGATTCCACCAGCATTCCTATTTCAGAAGTATTGGCTTTTAACGGAAAATCAGCCGAAAGATTTCCTCTCGAAATCTCTCTCATTTGATCTTTTACCTTAATCACCGGACGCAGAATATGCATTCTCGTTACAAACATACTTAATAACTGCATTATACCAACTACCACCAACGCAATTATCATTGTCACCTTAATATAATCTGCTCGCTGCACCAATACATCAACCTGTGCAGATGACCTTGTATCCAATGCATTTAAAAACTGTTCTTTCAGTGCATTAATCTGTGCTATCGAAGTGCTGTACTCTGTTCCATATACATAATTAATGGCTTCCTGCCGCTGTCCTGCCTTTACTTCATTCATTGCCTGATCTTCAAGCGGAACAAGATAATTGGAAAGCGCAGACATATCATCAATCATTTTCTGCTCGTCTGCAGTAATCCCAATTTGCTGCAATGCTGCCACGCCCTTATCACGATTTTTTAAATTATCCACTTCATTCCAATAATTGTCATAGTGCTGCTGATCACCTGTCGCCGCAAACGCCCGCACTTCATTCGTTAAATAAGCTGAGCCGTTCATAAAGCGATTGGCGTTGTAGGTTAAATTATACCGTTCTTCATCCGCTTGATGCAGTTCATTTGTAATATTCCCATATGCTGACAACGACATGATTAAAAATACCAATGCCAAAACAGATATCCCATTTAAAATAAAGGATAACAACGATTGATTAATTGCTTTTTTCATAATATTCCCCCTTAATGGTTTAACACAGCTCACCGAAACACAATAAATTTAAAAAATTAAATACCAATAAATATAGTTTACAGAATATTTCACAAAAATTCAACCCCATTTTAACAGTTACAATTCGTCCTTGCAGAATTGTGTACATCAAACCGTCCAGAGTCGCCTGCGTCACCGTTCATCTGCTACAGAACGGTAACGGACTTCCTCATACCGATTATGGAGTGCCTGCATCTGCTCATCCTCTCCTAAACCTGCGTTTTGCTCAATCTCCGCCGGCGATTCATAGGGAGCGGGGCGGTCTTTGCGGTGACTGCGAATAGTCTTTTTATACAACCGTTTTATCCTTGCCGCTTCGCTGTCATGCTCATGCCGCCGCAATATGAAAATTTTTTCCTTTTGATACTGCATTTCGTCAAGTTCTTCCACTTTATCACCATTTTCATCTATCTCTCTGCGAAAATCAGCAAATATCTGCCGTATCGCACGTATCACGGCATAGATCGCCAATACGACACACGCTGCACCGATTCCCCACATTACAATATTTACCACAATTGATGGCTCTGGTGCCGGCTCTGCATCATCAAATATCATCTGCACTGCCCCCATACCAGTTCCTGCACTTTCGAATTCTGATTCCTCAGCCCGCTCTATTGGTGGCAGTTTATATTCCTCCAACAAGTCCTTCAGATTAATGTAATGCCGGTTTCCTAACAGAAAAACTGCCGGAATCACCGCAATAAAAAGCAGCAGACAATACAGCAAAAGCATACCGCTGCTCACCGCATACAAACGCTTTCCAGAAATGCCGCTTGTTCGCTTATTGATACCACGATAACGCTCCGTCGTATGAATATGCAAATAAAGCAATGTGGGAAACAAATATGCAATCATACTAAAAAAAGCCATATCGCACAAATATTTTCCACTAAAAACAAGCCCAATAACATAAACCACAACAAAATACCAAAGAGTCGACAGTGATGGCTTATCTAAAAGACTCTCCTCAAAGACTGCATAGGTACCCTCTTCCTTTTTCTGCCGTTCTATCCGCAGCCTGTTCTGAAAACGCGCCCCTACAATCAGCACCGTTTCTGCTGTTATTGTAATACGATAACAAAGTATCACCAGATCCGACTCGCCTTGTAATGACCATATTGTCATAACAATACCAGTTATATACCATACAACGATTGTCAATATACTACAAATAATGAAATATCCTGCTAATGTTTTACTGCGCTCTGCTGCAATCCCTGTAACGACAATCGGCACCGCTATTAGCAGGCATTTCAAATAAAGCTGCACACTCCCTGTTGACTCATAAAAACCACCAACCAAAAAGATAATTGGCACTATCAGCACAAATATCATCGCAGCATGAAACCATTCTATTACTCGCAGCATCGTTCTCCCCTTTCCTTAGAAACTGCTAACCCAGTTCCCGAACAACAATCCGCAAATTTTCCCTGCTTTTTAAACTGGCATTTTCAGATCGTTGTTCCTCTCCGCGCCGAACAGGATAGATAATCAGCGTCTGATTCTGCTCCACAACACTTTTAATTCTATCCCGCAGCAATTCATCCAAATTTTTCGTTATAAAGATAAGAAGCATATCTTCCGGCGGACAAAATTGTTGAAACACGTTTTCCAACAACTGTGTAAAAGGAAATACTGTTTCCTGCGTACAATTTGTGATATCGCCTGCCGCCTGAAATTCCGCAAGCATCCGCTCTATCTGCACCAGCTTCCCTTTATGATTGGTCGGCGCAAGAAACGTATCAAATCCTTCCACCGTCCCGTTCATACAAAGTCCAACCTCAATACTCTGCCGCAGCAGCCTGCGCATTAAAGTGGCAGCAACCGCAATGCTTTCCTCTACTAAATCCTCCCGCCTTAAAATACCATTGTCCTCCACATCCAAGAAAATCATTGCTTTCTGTGACATTACGGAATCATATGTATTAACCATTAACGAACCCGTCTTTGCACTCGCTTTCCAATTTATCGTTTTCATAGGATCCTGCGCCGTATAACCGCGGATTGTACGAAACGCAAAAGGATCTTCATACAGCCGTTTTGCACACTGAATCGTCCCCAACATATGCTCACAAACGGTAATAATTTGTGACACATCCGTCATTTTAGGATAAACATAAATAAACGTGCTTGCATCGGTCTTTATGCTTGCATCGCTCTTTATGCTTGCATCGGTTTTTATGCTTGCATCGCTCTTTCCACAATCCCCGTTTCCAATTGCCCGGCTAAAACGCTTCTTATATAATAATGAATAAGATGTAATATCCGCTTCTTTTATCTCATATCTGCCTCTTTTGGTACACGTCAGCGGTATTTCTCTTGTAATTTTCTGTCTGCCAAGCACCGAAAAAATATCTCTTTTATAAATATAATCGCTGACGCTTGCATTTTCCGTATGCGCAAAATCAAGCTCCTTCTTGGCATGAAACCCAACTTCCAGTACGGGAATCGGCATAGCCTTACGATTTTCAATCACCTCGAAAAGCTTTGTTGTTTCTCCGGCATAGAGTGCTTGCGTTTCAAACCAAAGCGTCACCGTAACGTGCCGATACCAATTCTGCCGATAATACCAATTCCATAACAATGTTACTGCCGCAATCCCTAACAATAAAACTATCATCATCTCTTTGTCCAATCCTCTGTCGGTACTGGAACACTGTCCAGCAGCCCTTGTATCACTACCGCTTTCTGTTCCTCCTGTATCTCCCCGATCAGTCGGTGTGCCATAACCGGAATCGCAACAGCCTTAATATCCTCCGGTACTACATAATCTCTGCCATTTACCAGCGCAAATCCCTGCGATGCACGCAGCAATGCCAGCGTTCCTCTAGGACTGACGCCTTGATTTACGATACTGCTCCCACCACCTGACACAAGTCCTCTATGACTTCGCGTTGCCTGCACCAGTGCAACAATATAATCTCTAAGATCGGTATGTACCGAAACCTCACGGCAAGCTTGTTGAAGCTGCCGGATATCCTTATCTGTGCACACGGCTTCCAGCGTTGCCAGTGGTTCTTCCACAATAAATCGGTCAAGCATCTGCCGCTCCTGCGCACTGTCCAGCCCACCCATGCTGATTTTCATAATAAAGCGGTCAAGCTGCGCCTCCGGCAATGGAAAACATCCAATCGTTTCCACAGGATTCTGCGTTGCAATGACAAAAAATGGTGCCTCCAGCCTGCGTGTTACGCCATCCACAGTTACTTGCCCCTCCGCCATACACTCCAAAAGGCTAGACTGCGTGCGCGGCGTTGCGCGGTTTATCTCGTCCGCCAATAGAATATTGGTAAAAACAGGCCCTTGTTGAAACGTAAATGCATTTTGTTCTTGATTAAAAAATGACAATCCTGTCACATCACTTGGCAGCAAATCCGGCGTAAACTGAATGCGGTCAAACCGACAGCCCATTGACTTGGCAATTGACTTTGCAAGCACCGTTTTGCCAGTTCCTGGCACATCCTCAAGCAGCACATGCCCGCCTGCCGCAGCCGCCGCAAGCAGAAGACGCGTTACCTCACGCTTTCCAATTACAACACGCGCAGCATTTTCTTCTATTTTAGATAAAATATCATTCACTTGTGATTCCATTTTTTCACCTCTCTGTGTGCCTTGGCACACATATAAATCAATATTTGTAAGTTTGCTTTCACACGGATACTCTGTACCGCGTTAACGTGTCCGCGATACTCTATATACCAATCAATATTTGCAAGTTTGCTTTCACACGGATACACCTGTATGCTCTGCACCATACAAATCAATCATTTCAACGTTAACTATCAGCTATTCCTTCTATCCAGAACTTTTGCACCAAAATACTACTTCTGCGATTCTTTATCTATTTTTTCCAGATGTTCACAAACCTGCGATAAATCGGCAAATTTTGCATACAAAAGCGTTTCTGTTTCCTTATCCGGCTTTTCCAATTCCAATCCGCTCCCCCGCGTAATCCCAAGCCTCGATAAACACCCGCTCTGTATCAAACATTAAGCCATCCATATCGAAAATTGCGTATTTGTTTTTCATATCTTCATTCCTCCCAACCGCAATCATAATACAATTATATCAGATTTCCTCCCTACTTTAAACTATTTTTCCGCCTTCATCCATTTTTCTGAGATACTACTGCGCCGCGCTTACGCAAATAAAAAAACGCGTTCATAATCTTCGTGTCCATTTCATACAATGTACAAATGATTTCAAAAGGAGAACCCTTTTCAGGACTATGAAAGATTATATCGAAGAAAGAGCTATCACCTTCGCTGCTTATATTATTGATAATAATGCTACTGTAAGACAAACTGCAAAGGCTTTCGGTATCAGCAAATCGACTGTACATAAAGATGTAACCTCTCGTCTAATGCAGGTAAATCCAACACTTGCCAAACAGACAAGGGCAGTCTTAGACATCAATAAATCGGAGCGACATATCCGCGGAGGACTTGCCACGCGTGAAAAATATCTGCACAAAAGCGATACAGCGGGCTAATATGCCCGCCTGCAGCGGCAGAAAAATAAAACAAATATTGAAGCCCCCTTCGGTTTATGGTAAGATAATTGCATTGAATCATAATTGGAGGTACTTTTATGTTAAGAAATAAAGATATACTGGAATTAAAACGACGCTTTAAAAAAGAGGCTTGCACCTTTACCAAACTCTGCGGCTGCTATGTTGACGCCAATAAAAATAAGGTGGTCAAGCTTGATGAAACGTTTTTAAATCTCGATGACGAAGAATTTTACAAATATTTAGAGATCGCCAAAAAAACGCTCTCGGGCACAATCGGCAACAACCTTTTAGAGCTGCATTTTACAAAAGAGGAAGAAGAATCTGGCTCAAAACAGCAATATTTATTAGGTCTGCGCGAAAGCGGTCTGCGCAATCCTGAACTGCTAGAGCATCTATACGATATGATTATTGAGCATTACGACTATGTGGGGAATTATTTGATTTTAGTTTTTCATGATGCTTACGATATTATTACCAAAACCAACGACGACTTAAAAATTGATGAATCAGAAGAAGTTTTCCAATACATATTGTGTGCTGTCTGCCCCGTAAATCTATCCAAACCGGGGCTTGGCTACCGTGAGGACGAACATCGTATCGGTGTGCGCATTCAGGATTGGGTCGTAGGCGTGCCTGACGTGGGCTTTCTATTTCCTTCTTTTATTGAACGTTCCAGCGATATTCATACGCTGACTTACTATGTGCGTGACGCCAAAGACTCTCACCCAGATTTTATAGAGGCGGCACTAGGCTGCGATGCAAGACGCACCGCCACAGAAGAACAAAATACTTTCAGCGGTATTGTAAAAACAGCACTTGCACCGATTATTGAGAAAAGTGATGAGATGTTATTGGATATTCAAGAAAGCCTAAACGATCTTGCCGAGGAGCACGACGCTGAAATGGAAGATTTAGTGCTTGTCGAACAGGAAGCACTTACCTTGACAACGGATATTATTAAGGATGTCTTAACCAAAAAAGAAATTCCTGACGCAGCTGTCACAATGATACAGTCGCAGTTTACTGAAGAATTTAGCGACAGACCACCCGCAGTCCGCAATCTTGTAGATGAAAAGGCACTGGAAAAAAATCAAAAAGCGAAAAAAGAAATAAAACTGTTGGAGGAGGTCGCCACATTAAAACAGGAATTAAAAGAAACCAAGCAAGAAAACCAAGAAATAACACAACAGATTGAAACGCTTGTCAATATGGAAACGCCTGTCAATTCCGACGGCAACGAGCAATGGTCTGAAATCTTCCTGCGCATGAAGCCGGACAAAGCCCAACGGGTGAAATCACAAGTTATTGATGGGCAGCGCTATCTTATGATTCCGGTAGACGAAACAGAACATATTAATCTAAATGGAGCAGCCGCAGAGCTGTAACTATACTGACGAGCGATTAGATTGTAACAGTTCAAATAACCCATTGAACGGTTACGTATCCAGCCATTGGAAATCGCTTCGCGATGGGCTGGATACCTCCAACCACTACATTTTATTACGGGGCTGTTACATTAGATTTTCCCTTCTGCTCAGCACGTATTGCCCGCTTATGCAATATGGGCTGCACAGAAATTGGATAATCTTAACGGTCGTCAGTATATACTCACGAGCGGTCAAATTTACCACATATTCACGATGCTTCCCGCTCGTGAGTTGGGTGAATTGGCAAATTTTAGCGTTCGCCAGTATATATTGCAAATGTCGTTATTTGATTGCTTGCGCACATTGCGAAAGCCTGCAAACTTGTTATAGCTTGCAGGCTTTTAAATTTTCCTTTCGTCAGTTTACGAATCCCTTATATTATAGCACCACCAAACGGAGAGTGTGGGATTCGAACCCACGTGCCCAAAATTATGGACAACTGCATTTCGAGTGCAGCTCGTTATGACCACTTCGATAACTCTCCTGATTTCTATATTTAAATCTATCCTTATCTTACATGATATTTGCCCTTATGTCAATAATCACTAAAACGAAATCCAATTTGCCCGTAACAGTTCAGATAACCCATTGAACTGTTACGTATCCAGCCATTGGAAATCGCTTCGTGATGGGCTGGATACCTCCAACCACTACATTTTATTACGGTCAGCACAGTAAATGCGCAGACCTACCTGAACTGTTACATTTGCCCTCTATTCTTGATACCGCATAGCAATACAAGTTTCACTATATTTTTGATAGAACATTTTTGAATCTGCATTGCGTTCCTCCATAAAATACAATTCATACATTAGACATACGAACGACCGTTAAGATTTTGTTACAGTTCAGCCTTGCCGAACTGTAACGCATCAAGACATGCAAAATCGCTTCGCGATGTCAAAGCCACATACTGTGTCTTGATGCATTTCAACCACTACACGTTCTTACGGACTTTGCAGCGTGGTGCAAAGTCCTAGGCTGAACTGTAACAAGATTTTCCAATTTCTGCACAGCCCGTATTGCATAAACGGGCAATATGTGTTGTGCAGAAAGGAAAATTTAATCGTTCGTGAGTATAATACAATATTACTTGCAGTTTCTAAGCGCTTAATTCCCCGCACTTTCATAAATTGTAAGCCCCTTTTGAAACAGCTTGTATGCAACAATCCATATCACCAGCGCAACTGCGCATTCTGCTCCGATTGTTCTCCATATATTTGCGTCAATTAAGAAATATGTCGACGGAATATATGCCACAAACGCAAAAGGCAAAATGGTCATTAATACCGCTTGTATTGGTTTTGCATAGATCTCTATTGGGTATTTTGCAAAGTCAGCGACTTCATATGCTGTTGTCATAATCGCTGAACTGTCTTTTAGCCAAAACGCAAATGAGGCTAAAATCAATTTTACAGAGGTATAAATAACCGCTCCTGCGATAACCGAAACAGCAAAAAATAAAACTCTTATGGGTGTGATTTCTACAGTTCCCTTAGAAACTGCCCAGCCAACTAACGCAAAACCAACCAATAATTCTCCCAATGCGTCAAACTGTACTTTTTCACAGACAATTTGAAAAAATATATTCATTGGACGCAGTATGTATTTATCAAACGTTCCTTTTATCACCATCTGCCAGCCAACCATCCAGATATTATCCGTTAATAAATGATCCAATCCTCTTGGAACCTGGGCAAATCCATAAATAAATAACATCTGTTCTAAATTCCATTCCCGCATGGAGGGTATCTGTTCAAAAACAAGATACAAAAAGGCTAATCCTGCCGCCTGCGAAATCAAAAAACCGCCTAATCCGATAAAGAAATCTACTTTCGACTGCATCATTGTTTTAACATATTGTATCACAAATATCCTGTACAAACTAAGATATCTTGCAACTTTTTTTATCATCTGTCAGCCTCCTAAAATAACAATCCGCTTTTCTACTTTTTTCCATAAAAAGCTCCCTAAAAGATACAGTATTCCCACCCATAACACCTGTTTTCCAAGTTGAAATAACACCTGTAATCCAGAATATTTGCCTAGATAAATCATAACAGGAACATATGTTATGGCACTAAATGGAAGAAACGCAAATACCTTTTGCAAAATCTCTGGAAAAAAAGAAATCGGCATCAACTTTCCTGTCAAAAAGTTCAATACAGCGTTTTTAATAATATTCATGCCAAAAATATACGTTGTAACAAACGCAAGCATTCCAAAGCAATAGTCGAAAAATATGAAGATAAAGAAACTAAATACTATGCTGCACAAGGTTGCCAAAATTGTAAGCGGATTGCTGACAGCCATACCCAGATATGCAGCTTTATAAATTTCCAGACCAATCCAAATAAATAAAGAAGGAACGACTGCACGATAGAGCATTACCCCCAGTGCCTGAAATACCAGCCGCATCCGATAATTTATCGGCTTTATCAGGCTCATAGCGACATTTCCATCAATAACATCGCTTCCGATTTCTGAGGAAATTCCAACCATAACCATATCCGATATCGTATACGACATAAAAACATAAAGAATCATTTCGCTTCGTGTAAAACCACCAAGCTGATCCGACGCAGAACTTGCGTAAATTGCCATCCAAAGATAATAATAGATAAACATTCCCAAGAACTTGCGCAGAATAAAAAGATAGAATCTGCCTTTGTATACAAAATTAGATTTGATATAGTTCAAGGCAAACGGCCAATAAATCTTAAAAAATTTTCTCATAACGATACCCCTTGCTTTAGCACGCATACCAATCAATATTTGAAAGTTTACTTTCAAACTTGATTCCCCTTATTGCCTTGATAGATTCTTTTCACAATATCCGTTAATTCCGTTTCTTTTATCTGAACATCTTTAACATCGATCAATCCCATAATCTTCGCAAATACTTCCGCAATGGTAAATTCTTTTTTGCTAAAGCATACTTGAACATTGCTTTCATTGATATGCATTTCTAATTTTCCGCCTAAGTTTTGCTGGCTTTCCATTTGCGTTTTTTCCATTTGAGTTTTTTCCATTTGCAGTTTTTCCATCTGCAATGCATTTGGGCGCTGTTTCCACTCAAACGAGATACTGCAGCTATCTCCATAATCCTTAATTAGTTGATTTAATTTAGCGTCATATATCTTTTTTCCAGCATCAATAATAATAATCCGCTGACACAATTCTTCAATATCATTCAGGTCATGCGTCGTTAAAATAACAGTTGTATTGTATTTCTGATTAATCTCCCGAATTGCCTGACGAATCCTGTCTTTTACCACGACATCCAGCCCGATTGTCGGCTCGTCCAGATACAATACTTTAGGATTATGCAGCAAAGCCGCCGCCAAATCTGCACGCATTCTCTGCCCCAGCGACAACGTTCTTACCGTGCTATGCATAAAATCCTGTAAGTTTAAAACCTCTTGGAAAAAAGCCATCCGTTCCGTAAAATCTTGATCGCTTACTTCATAAATTTCTTTTAATACTGTGTAGGTTTCACCTAAAGGCAAGTCCCACCAAAGCTGCGTCCGCTGTCCGAACACAACACCAATATTTTTTGCATTCTTTTTTCGTTCCTTGTAGGGCTCTAATCCGTTGACAAGACATGAACCAGAAGTGGGTGTAAGAATTCCAGACATCATTTTAATTGTAGTCGATTTTCCTGCGCCGTTGCTGCCGATATAGCCGACCATTTCCCCTTCTTTTATAGCAAACGAAACATTATCCACTGCGGTTTTCCTTATTTTTTCCTTAGAAAAAAGACTTTTTACTGCACCCTTAAATCCAGGATAATGCTTCGCTGTCACAAATTCCTTACGTACATTTTTAAGCTCTATTAGATTTTCACTCATCTCATAATACTCCTAAAAAGTTTTATATAGAATATCATGATATATTTGTATTTGCAAGAAAAAATGCACAATTTTTATAGTTACCCCTAACTACCACCAATACCATTCCGATTCTACTGCCCGCTGCGCCGCCGCCATAAAAAAAGCAAAAAATGTCAGCACAAATACAAGAAAAATTCCTGCTTTATCGTATACAATCTGCACACCCTTCTGTGCATTTGCAAGCAGTATCTCCACCCCCAGCGAAATAAAAATCACAGGCCAAAAACGATAAATCCACATTGCATCCATACCACTCCAAAATATCCGTACAAAGTACAATATTCCAATTGCAAGCATGGTAATACCAAGTGTCAGCGTACCAACTCTATGCGTCATGGTTTTCATCTCCTTTCGCTTCCTCTTTCTCCATCTGCAAATCCAGTTCTTTCTTCTTTCCACGAATCAGATATACTCCAAAGTAAATCATTAACAGCGAAACAACCAACTGCGGCACACAATATGTGATTTGATTCCATAACCTCCAAGGAAAATTCAGTATTCTTAAAAAATCCCAAACAATATCCACCGCCAAATTCCATAACATAATTGCTCCAATTACAATCAAAACCCATGCTGCGATTTTCTGCCCCTTAGCGCGGTCAACATTGCTCAAAAACTTGTAATCCTTCCAATCAAACAGCGGATTATCCTCCTGCGCATAGAAATCCTCATCGCTCATACTTGCTAAATTATGCACATGAAAAAAAGAATAAAACCATATAATGGGCAGCGGAAAGAAAAAAAACACCATATTCATTGCTATAGCTACAGCAATTATCCCAGCAAACACAGCCATTAATGTAACACCTTGTTTCATAAATCCCATATACATTTCTCCGGCACCGGGAATAATAGACCATAAAAACCGGAAAAAACCATTTTTTTTACTTACCATACAGAACCTCCTAAAAATCCCTCCATTTTTTGTTCTAACTCCTGCAATATATTGGATATCTGCCAATTATTACTTGGTATTTCCTCTCCATCCCAATATGCATCACGTTCCTTATATTTGTCTTCCTCTCGATGCAGCCATTTGCTTTCCCAGTTATTATATTTGTTGAAACGCATCTGTGCCTGCAATGTCGGCTGATTCACAAATGCAAACAAAAAAACTGCAACTGCAACTGCTGCCGCTGTCCTAAAACTATACACAATCAGTTCTTTTTTGGCTTGTGCCTGTGTTATCCGTTTTTGCTGAAATGGTTTTACTTGTGTATTTTGTATTTGTATCTGCTGGCTTTTTTCTAATATTTCATCCCTTAACCGTGTCGGCGCCCGCAGCATTTCATGTTGTTCTACCTGCTGTATGAAAAGTTCCAATTCGTAATCTGTCAATTTATCCATTTTCCACCTGCTCCTTTCCCAAGCTGCGCTGCTTGTTGTTTTTGTAACCTGCCATATTTCCTATACAGATTCAGATAGTAAATCCTTCCCCATCTGCGCTGCTTGTTGTTTTTGTAACCTGCCATATTTCCTATACAGATTCAGATAGTAAATCCTTCCCCATCTGCGCTGCTTGTTGTTTTTGTAACCTGCCATATTTCCTATACAGATCCAGATAGTACACCCTTCCCCATCTGCACTGCTTGTTGTTTTTGTAACCTGCCATATTTCCTATACAGATCCAGATAGTAAATCCTTCCCCATCTGCACTGCTTGTTGTTTTTGTAACCCTCCATAAATCATTACGTATTCAACTGCCTGCATTTAGGAATTGCAGAAAAATAAGTGCTCCGATTGCGCAGGATATTTCTTCAAGATTGTAGGAGAAAAAACGTAGGCGCAGCGGGCTACGGCGAGGCTTTTTCTCCTGCAAGACTGGAGAAATAGACAAGCAAGATGTGTCACTTATTTTTCTACAGTTCCTTACCCTTTTAACATCGTTATTTTACGCTTTCCGGCGCTATACAGTTTTTTCAGCATTGCTTTGGCACGGTATACCTGCGTCTGCACGGTTTTTTCATTTCTATCCAGTTCCTTTGCAATCTCCCCAACGCTCATTTCCTGATAGAAATACTTTTCTGCAATCTGGTTATACGGCGGTTTTAACTGTTCACAGCAGCTTTTCAACTCCTCCATAACAAAATTCTGTAAACAAGCTGATTCACATAAATTATCATCCTCCTGCCCTTGCGGTTGAATCATAAAAAAATCCTCCTGCGTCGGTACTTCCCCTTTTGCATTTCTCTTTTGAAAATCCAAACATTTATTCACTGCAATCCGTGCAAGCCAAGCCTTTTCATTTTTTCCGTCAAAGTGCGAAAAGTTCTTATAAGCAGATAAAAATGTATCCTGTGTTAAATCTTCCGCATCAAAATAATTGCTTGTATATTTATAGCAGATACTAAAGATTAGATTTTGATACGATTCTATTAAAGATACTAAATACTCTTGGTCACTGATTTTATCCGCCTCCTTTCGCTGTGAAAACCTGCCGCCAAAACAAACCCTCAAAATTTTACATGGAGCATTAAAATTACCTTAGGAACTGTTCAAAAATAACCTTTAATACCGCTTGTCTTTTCCTCCGATAGCACCACTCAAAAATCAATTACATAGCCCGCTATGCACCTGATTTTTAAGTGGCACTCTTGAAGAAAAATCCTACGTGTTATTTAAAAGTTATTTATTAAGAGTTCCTTAGAAACTGCAAAACCTCGACAGAATCCGCTCTGCCTGCATTTTTGATCTACACGCTCGAAGAGATATCCTGCGCAATATTGTCATGTTATTTTTTACAGTTCCTTATATTAATTAAAACGAATAACTGCTAACTTTTACTTCAATTTTTTATATAATTTATTAAAAATATTTGTGTTTCCCAATAAATACAAACTTTGCTCGCATATTGCAACTGCTGGGTGCACCATTGTATCGTGTTTTATATAGAAAGCGGCGATATATTTTGATAAAATAAATTTATTATAGGACGGCAGACCGAAACTATAATCAATTTATACTCACGAGTGATAAATTTTACTATATCACTCAAAATACTTACGCTCGTGAGTCGGCATCATTGGCAGATTTAAGCGCTTGCCAATATATATTGAAAACAAGGAGGAGAATACGATATGGAATTTTCAGAAAAATTATTTACATTAAGAAAAGCAAATGATCTAACACAGGAACAGCTTGCAGAGAAACTTGAAGTATCAAGACAATCTATTTCAAAATGGGAAAGCGGACAGGCAAATCCAGAATTGGACAAAATAGTAGCCTTAAGTGCCATCTTCAATGTTACAACCGACTATCTGTTAAAGTCTTCGGATATTGATGATATCTCCGTGAAAACAGAAATACTGGAAAAACAGCAACAGGCAATGTTAGCGAAAGTACAAAAACAACAAAATATATTTTGGTGTATTTTGTATTCAGGTGCAGTATATTTACTATTTCTTGCAGCATATTTTATTGGGCATTTTTATCTTAGAATAGGGAATCCGTCCGTTATTTTTGCAGGATTTCTGATTGCAACTGTTATCGTTATTTTTATATGCGCTAAAGAATTGAAACAGAATAAATAGGCAAATCTGCATTTATTTACGTATTCAATTATTCTGGAAAGTTTGGTGAGAAAGAACAAAGTTACTTTCACACCCAATGTCATTTACTTAAGCAGATTTCTGTTAAAAATGGGGCATTAGTATTATCTTATCCCATTAAGTTGACAGGATATAGGGCAATTCATATTGCTCTGAACCGCAGCGAAACCTTAAGTAAATGACATTGGGTGTGAATTGTAACAGAACAAATTATTAAGATAATTCAAAGATGAAATGTGATTGATAAATAGAGAATAATTTGATATAATGATGTTGACAAAGAAGTCATGTGTTGATAAATTGTGTATCAGGAGGACAAATGAGAAGTTTTGGATTATGGTATAAAAATAATAATGAAAACAATGATACTCCTGTCTTTTCTATACATATAAATTTTTGGTCGGAATCAGTAAAGAAAGACAGTGGAATCCCTGATTTGGATGTTGGAATAAAAGTCAAGAATTTCAAAAGTGTTAATGAGTTAATATTTCATTGTCCGTTTGTTATTGTGGAAAATGACGTTAAGGATTTGGAACCTAAACTATGCAAGTTAAAAAATGCTAACATTATTTTTAATACAGATGGGGCTATACAAACAAAGAAATCATATTCTGTGTATTCTTTCAAAAAAAATGAGAATGAGGAAAAACTGTTGTTATTCCCACTAATCCAAGACCTTGGAGAAATATATTGTCTATATAAGGAAGATAATAAAACTGATATATTATTCAACTTTTCTATATTTAATGAATATCTTAAAAATAAGGATGAGTTTGCTGATATAAATGAGGTATATATTAGATTTAGAATTTCTTCTACCGAATTAAAAAATAGTATTTATTTTGATTGCGAACCATCGAATAAGTCGTTTGAAAGTGCTTTTTCGGGTACACGTATTTTTGATTTCAAGATAAATGAAAAGAGAAATTTGGGATCAAAGACAATTGCGAAGATTGATATGCAAAAATATTTATTCCCACAAATAGATAATATTCATTTATTAGTTATGGAACCATCTTCTTACGATGTTGAATCATTTGCTAATAAGCAAATGACTTGCCGAGAATTAGAAGGAGAACTTTGGGATGACTATTTTGGAAAAAACATTAATTATTCTAAAGGCCGGGTATTAGCATATCATTGGAAATTTGAAAATGAATGTTCATGTTTGATCAAAATTAAATATTCAAAAACGAATGTTACAACTTTAACAGCATATATTGTTATGGTTTTGGCATTAGGCGTCGTAGGTAGTACCATAGTAGCTATAATACAGAGCGAATGTGTTAAATATTTTCCCTATATTTCGATTGGCATTGGATGCTTCCTCTTTGCGATTGGGCTTATATTAGGAAGGAAAAAATAGTAGAGTTCAGATATTATAAGAATAAAAAACATGGTAATGTAATCTGATAGGGAGGAAGGTAGAATGAAAAAAATAATCAATGGTAAAAGATACTATTTATATACATCTCTTTCTCAAGAACTAAAGAAAATATATCAATCTGAAATATACAAATTTTTGTATCGTTTAGTATTTGAGTATCAAGGATTTCGAAGTTGGTATCAAAGGTTATATACAGAAGAATTTGAATTAAAATACAATCGTGAAATAATAATCTGTGAAGATCAATTTCAAATCGTTGGCGTAGCTATCATAAAAAATGATTTACAAGAAAAAAAGATATGTACTCTGAGAGTGACACGAGAGTATCAGCATCAAGGTATTGGTCATAATTTAGTTGAAATGTGCATGCAACAATTGCATACCGATAAACCGATGATTACTTTACATACGAGTAAATTGAATCAGTTTGAAAAACTGCTAAACTATTATAACTTTGAATTGCAGCAAACACAGAAACATTATTACAGTATCTTTAATACTGAATTGGTATTTAATGGATTATTGCCAGAGAAAAAGTTTATTTTTAACAAAATTGAGTTAATGGATATGGCAAAACTATATAGAGTTTTTGTCCTAAGTGGTAAGAAAAATTTTGAGGATTATGTGGATGCTTGTATTAGGTGTTGGTATAATCGAGCCCAAATAAAGCAGACCAATATGCTTGAAGTTTAATAGAAGGGGCTGTCGCATTAAGGTAAACATATACAAGATATTACTACACTGTGCTGCATTTTATACTATATCTTGTATAATCAAAGTTTATTGCGACAGTTCCTTTTCATATGAAAGAGGTGAATGAAGTGCTGCTAGTTTGTGGTGTTCATGGAGTGGGAAAAACTGCTTTTGCAAAAAAACTATGTCAAAAATCGTTGCTCGAATATTATTCAGCAAGTGAACTAATTAAGAAGATGGCAAACCGTGAAATAAGTGATTACAAAAAAGTACAACACATTTCAGATAATCAAGAGTTATTGTTAGAAGCTTTATCTGAAATAAATGATACTCAATACATATTAGATGGTCATTTGTGTTTAATGAATGCACAAAATAAAATAGAGCGCATATCCTATGATACATTTCTAGCGATGAATATTGAGAGTATATATATAGTTGTAGATGCACCCAAGATGATACAACATCGGCTGAAAAATAGAGATAATCAAATGTGGAATCTTGGATTTATTTCTTTATTTCAACAAGAAGAATTTGCGTATGCTAAATTTTTGACTGAAAAAATGAACATTCCGCTAAAGATTATTTACAATAATAAGGAAGTTGCTAAGTGTTCTTTTTTAGAAAAAGGAAATATTATTTTGCCAATAAAACCAGTTTTCGCAAAGAAAATATTATCTGGCGAAAAAAAATATGAATATAGAAAACGATTATGCAAAATGGAAATAAATAAAATATATATATATGCAACAGCCCCTGTAAAAATGATTGTTGGTGAAGTTGAAGTTGTTAATAAAATGAGCATGGATAAAGAAAAACTGTGGTTGGAAACACAAAAGTATGCAGGAATTACTAAGGAATTCTATGACCAATACTTTGAATATCAAGATTGTGCATGTGCGTATAGAATTGGAAAAGCAAAACAATATAGATTCCCCGTTCCGCTAAACAGCGTAGGAATAAAATCTGTTCCACAATCTTTTATCTACGTGAGGGAGTTTAAACTCTATTAGAACATTGGTGTCATTCTAGTATTAAGAACTCTAACAAATAAAAATATTCCATGCAAAACTAATAAAAAACATCATTCTATTTCGCCCCATCGTGCTGCCAGAAATTTTATTTTCCAGCAGCGCGACATAGGGCATTTTAGGTGGGTTCACAAGCTGCCCCTAAATTAAGGTTTTCGGGTGATATTTAAGCCCTGCTGCATATTTTACGCGCTTTTCTCCACACCGATTACAACTTTTTCACCATTGACATTCCATTCCTTTACAATCCCGCCAGCTTCGTACATAAATGTATTGGCAAGTACTTTCTCGCCGATTGCGTCAGCATTCTTTTTCACAATATCAGCTATCTTTTCATTTCCGCTAATATAAACTGTAATGTGATCCATAACCTCAAAATCGGCATCTTTACGCATGGTCTGGATTTTGCTGATAACCTCGTAGACAAAGCCTTCCTCGATTAGTTCATCGGTTAAATTGGTATCCAGCACAACCGTTACAGTATTATCCGCTTCTGTAACATACCCTTCTTTCTGCGAAATATCAATTAACAAATCTGTTTCAGCCAGCTTCACCTCTGTGCCGTCGACCTCAAATGCAAGGAATCCATTTGCCTTTAACGCATCCATTGCCGCATTGCCGTCAATTGCTGCCAGTTTTTTGTTAATACCGCCAAGCAGTTTGCCGTATTTTGGTCCAACATTATGCAGCTCTGGCTTAAAAGTGTAGGTGGTAAATGATCGAACATCTTCCGTAAATGTCACCTGTTTCACATTGAGTTCTTCCTCAATAATTTCCTGATAAAACGTACTCAACGTAAACGGCGCCTTGATAAACATATTGCTGATAGGCTGTCTGTTCTTAATATTTGCCGTATTTCTGCAGGCGCGCCCCATCACAACCACTTTCAGCACAGCTTCCATGTCCGCTTCAAGCTGCTGGTCTATCATGGCTTCGTCAACTGTCGGAAAATCACATAAATGAATGCTTTCTGGTGCATTTTTATCAATACTGCAAACAAGATTTCTGTAGATATCCTCTGTCATAAAAGGAACCATTGGTGCGGCGGCCTTAGAAATCGTTACCAGTGCGGTATATAATGTCATATACGCATTGATTTTATCCTGCTCCATTCCTTTAGCCCAGAAGCGCTCACGGCTGCGTCTTACATACCAGTTGCTCATCTCATCCACAAACTCTTGCAGTGCTCTTGCCGCCTCTGGAATCCGATAATTTTCCAGATTATAATCTACATCCTTTACCACAGTATTTAATTTGGATAACAGCCATTTATCCATTACCGGAAGTTTATCATACTCCAATGTATATTTTGTTGCATCAAAATTATCAATATTAGCATACAGCACAAAAAATGCATAGGTATTCCACAGCGTTCCCATAAACTTCCGCTGCCCCTCCTGTACAGCTTTTCCGTGGAAACGGTTCGGCAGCCAAGGCGCAGAATTAATATAAAAATACCAGCGAATCGCATCAGCGCCATACGTTTCCAATGCATCAAACGGGTCAACTGCATTTCCTTTTGACTTGCTCATCTTCTGCCCGTTCTCATCCTGCACATGACCAAGCACAATTACATTTTCATAAGGTGCCTTATGAAATAAAAGCGTAGACTCTGCCATTAGCGAGTAGAACCAGCCACGTGTCTGGTCAACAGCCTCTGAAATAAACTGCGCAGGAAATTGCTGTTCAAACAATTCCTTATTTTCAAATGGATAATGATGCTGCGCAAACGGCATAGCACCAGAGTCAAACCAGCAGTCAATCACCTCCGGAACTCTGTGCATATCCCCTCCGCAGTCAGGACACGGGAAAGTTACTTCATCAATATATGGCTTATGCAGTTCCACTTTTGCGGCATCGGGATTTTGGGTTCTTTGTGCAAGCTCCTGCCGGCTTCCGATACACTCTTGATGACCACACGCACATTCCCATACATTAAGCGGCGTGCCCCAATAACGGTTACGGGAAATGCCCCAATCCTGGATATTTTCCAGCCAATCACCAAAACGCTTCTTGCCAATAGACTCCGGAATCCAATTCACGGTATTATTGTTCCGAACCAAATCATCTCTTACTGCTGTCATTTTAATAAACCATGATTCACGTGCATAGTAAATTAACGGCTTGTTGCAGCGCCAGCAGTGCGGATACTCATGTTCAAATTTCGGCGCATCAAACAAAAGTCCTTTTGCATCCAAATCCTTTAAAATCATAGGATCGGCTTCCTTTACGAACACCCCTGCATAAGCTGTTTCTGCTGTCATCTCACCCTTACCATTGACAAGCTGTACAAACGGCAAATCATATTTTCTGCCGACTTTATCATCATCCTCACCAAACGCTGGTGCAATATGCACAATACCCGTACCATCCGTCATTGTAACATAAGTGTCACACGTAATAAAATGCGCCTTTTTGCCCTGCTTTTCAATAATGCCTGCTGCAAAATCAAACAACGGCTCGTATTCTTTTCTCTCTAAATCCGTACCCTTGTAGGTTTCTAATACCTCGTAAGCCTTCTCACCATCTTTTCCAGAAAGCTTCGCAAACACCTTATCCAGAAGCGCCTGTGCCATATAATAGGTATAACCATCAACCGCCTTAACTTTGCAGTAGGTTTCATCAGGATTTACACAAAGCGCAACGTTTGACGGAAGTGTCCAAGGCGTTGTTGTCCATGCGAGGAAATACGCTTCCTCACCAACTACCTTAAACCTTACAACTGCGGAGCGCTCCTTCACTGCCTTGTAGCCTTGTGCAACCTCCTGCGAAGACAACGGCGTACCGCACCGAGGGCAGTATGGTACAATTTTAAAATCCTTATACAATAACTTTTTATCCCAGATTTGCTTTAAAGCCCACCACTCCGACTCAATAAAATTATCATCATATGTTACATAAGGGTCATCCATATCTGCCCAAAAACCGACAGTTCCTGAGAAATCCTCCCACATTCCTTTGTATTTCCACACAGATTCCTTACACTTTTTAATAAATGGTTCCATACCATATTCTTCAATCTGATCTTTACCATTTAAACCAAGCAGCTTCTCGACTTCAAGCTCCACTGGAAGACCATGTGTATCCCATCCCGCTTTACGAGGTACCATATAGCCCTTCATAGTCCTATAACGTGGAATCATATCCTTAATAACACGTGTTAGAACATGACCAATATGCGGTTTACCATTTGCCGTTGGTGGCCCATCATAAAAAGTATACGTTTCACCCTCTTTGCGGTTCTCCATACTTTTCCTAAAAATATCATTATCCTTCCAAAACTGCTCAACCGCTTTCTCGCGGTCAACAAAATTCATATTGGTGTCTACTTTGTTATACATTCTTTTTCTGCTCCCTTCTCTTTTTGAAATATTATACCCATGCGCCGCTTCTGCGGCATATTTCCTCTGCAATCAGCGTGTACAATCGAGTAGGAGAATGACCTTCTCTCCTACTCGCCGCGCGCCCCATGCGCCGCTTCTGCGGCATATTTCCTCTGCATGGGGCTGTGCATAAAAAAACCCACGTCCTGCAAATAGGACGTGAGCCAAACTTTCACGAAACCACCTAGTTACAATGTACTCCGCTTTCCCATATCAAAATATGGAATGCTTTTATACCCGTTCCCTGTAACGTAGGAAATACGTCAGCGCCTACTTGACTATAATAGGTTTCGGCTCTGCAACTCGGGAGTGATCTTCAATAATTCCTTACTAGTGCCGGCTTCCACCTATCTCCAGCTCTCTGTAACGTTCCAGAATTAACTACTATCTCCGTCATTGTCTTTTCGTGTTACAATATCTGTTGCTTTTTAGTATAAACGTTTTTTGTTCGTATTGTCAAGAGTGGAATGAAAAAATTTTTAATACAAATGCCTCCCAAACATCAACCAAATCACTCCCAAAAAAACCCCCAGCACCAACAATAGTGCAGGTATAAATACAATAAGTGCCGCAATCACCATTGCCGGTCGATCTTTTTTATCCAGTTCCACCTCCTCCATGCGTTCTTCAAACTCCTTTTCTGCTTTCTCCACATCCAACACACGCTTTACCTTTTTATTAAAAAACACCGCAATTCCTCCTATTTAGTAGTCGCTGCGCGACGGCACTAAAGGTAAAGTCGCTTCGGCACACCTGTAATGAGAGGAACTTTTATTCGAAAGGGCACTCATAAAACTTCCTCTCGTGCGCCTTCGCGACTTTACCAACCGACAAAAAATATTTTTCAAAATTATTTGATATTTTTTAGCTGGACTATTTTAAGTTCTGTTTCTTTATTCCAGCACCCAATCATAAAAACAATTTTCATCATATATACAAAAACAGCAGGAAACCTACCCAAATCCAGTATTCTTCCCACTGTTTCTATATTTTATGCTTTCTATATTTTATGCTTTTTATATTTTATCTTTCCTGTTATACTTATTATGTTACGCTTTTAATGGATAATGACATGCTACCAAATGCCCGTTGCCCTTATCCTCTAATTCTGGAACCTCTTGTTTGCACTTCTCCTGACATTGATAACATCTTGTATGAAATTTGCACCCGGTCGGTGGATTAACCGGACTTGGAATATCACCCTCTAGCAAAATACGCTCACGCTTCTTTTCATACACATCCGTTGTTGGAATCGCCGAAAGCAAAGCATTTGTATATGGGTGCAGTGTACGCACAAACAATTCCTCTGTCGGTGCGATTTCCACCAGATTGCCCAAATACATAACACCAATACGGTCACTAATATACTTCACCACGCTTAAATCATGTGTAATAAACAAATAGGTCAGATGTTCCTGCTCCTTTAAATCGGAAAGCAGGTTTAAAATTTGTGACTGAATCGAAACGTCAAGTGCGGATACTGCCTCATCACATACTACAAACCGTGGTTTCAGCGCAAGGCTTCTGGCAATTCCGATTCTTTGGCGCTGTCCGCCGGAAAATTGGTGTGGATAACGGCTAAACATATAGGAATCCAAACCGCACTTTTTCATCACTTCCATTACATAATCACGCAGCGCAGGGTCACCTTTCTTATATACACCATGTGCTGTCAATCCCTCGCCGATAATCTGCCCTGCTGTCATTCTTGGATTTAGTGAGGAATATGGGTCTTGAAAAATCAACTGCAAGTCCCTGCGCAGTTCTCGCATTCTTTTGGGCGGCTGCTCCTTTAAGTTTAGCATTTCGCCGTCCTTCTCATAAAGGATTTCGCCATGTGTCTGCGGATAAAGCTGCAAAATCGTCCTGCCAAACGTGGATTTCCCACAGCCTGATTCACCAACAAGCCCCAGCGTTTCCCCCTCATAAATATCGAGAGAAATTCCATCATTTGCCTTTACATACTTCTGTTCCTCGCGGAAACTCGTCTTCTTTATCGGAAAATACTGTTTCTCATCTTGAATACGCAACAGCACCTTGTTCTTCTTAGACTGCATTGCCATGTCTCACCGCCTTCTCTGCATAGAAGCATCTTACTTGATGCCCTGACTCCATTTCAACCAGCTTCGGCTCCTCATCCTTGCACTTTTGTGTACAATATTTACATCTTGGAGCAAATTTACAGCCTTTTGGCAAGTACAACGGGTTTGGTACAGCTCCCGGAATCGGATCCAGTTTCGCCCCCTTTGGTGTATCCAGTCTTGGAATGGAAATCATTAATCCCTCTGTATAGGGATGGGAATACACGCCATCTGTAAAAATCGTCTTTGCATCCGCCATTTCCACAACCTGACCACAGTACATTACTGCAACCTTATCCGCCATTTCATTAATAACACCCAAATCATGTGTAATAAACAAAATCGACGTTCCAAGTTTATCCTTCATATCATTCATTAACTTTAAAATTTGTGCCTGAATCGTAACATCCAATGCAGTTGTTGGCTCATCTGCAATCAATAATTTCGGTTTACAAGAAAGTGCCATTGCAATCATAACGCGCTGACGCATACCACCAGAAAGCTGGAATGGGTACTGCTTTGCCACACGCTCCGGATTGGGAATTTTCACTTCTCCCAGCATACGCACCGCCTCCGCAGCCGCCTGCTTTTTATTCATTCCCTGATGTACACGAAATACCTCACCAATCTGTTTTTCCACAGTAAATACTGGATTTAAAGATGTCATTGGCTCCTGAAAGATTACAGAAATCTCATTCCCCCGAAGCGCATACATCTCTTTTCCGGAACAATTAACAACATCTCTTCCGTTAAACGTAATATTTCCACTGTCAATATAACCATTTCCATCCAACAACCGTAAAATACTCATTGCCGAAACACTTTTGCCGCTTCCGCTCTCTCCTACAATCCCCAAGGTTTCCCCTGCTTCCAGAGAGTAGGTTACATCATTGACAGCCTTTACAATGCCGCGCTTTGTCTTAAAAAACGTGTGCAAGTGTTCTACTTCTAGCAAACTCATCTGTCTTACCTACCTTTCCTTGGATTTTGGGTCGATTGCATCCCGCAGACCATCACCGATACAGTTGATACTAACGGTACAAATCGCCAATATCGCTGCCGGGAACACCCAGCGCCACCAATAATTTTCAATAACCGTTGCACTTCGTGCACTGTTAAGCATATTTCCCCATGTTGCATTCGGCTCCGTTACACCAAATCCAATAAAGGAAAGTGACGACTCCGTAAGCATACAAGTCGCAAAGTCCAGCGTAGCATTTACGATAATTACAGTTATCACATTCGGCAAAATATGGCGGAAAATAATTCCCCACTCCTTAACACCAAGTGCTTTTGCTGCAGTTACAAACTCCTGTTCTCTTTCTGCCAGTACACTACCGCGCACCAGACGCGCAATACCAGGCCATGAAAGGAAGCCCAAAATAATCATAATCATGATAATACGCTGTGTTTCAGAAATACTATTCCCAATAATCGCTGATAAAATAATTGCAAATGGCAAAAAAGGCAAAGAAGATACGATCTCTGTTAGACGCATCATTAAATTATCTACTTTTCCACCCTTATAGCCGGAAACACCGCCTACAATAACGCCAATTATCGTCGAAATAATAACTGCAATCGCACCCACTGTCATGGTCATGCGTCCGCCTTTAAGCAGACGACGGAACACATCACGGCCAAAGTCATCGGTTCCCATCATATAGCCGTCAAGTCCCCAACTATAAACTTTTCCACTCTCGCTTATTGCGTATGTGCCGTAATAACCAGCCGAAATCTGTTCAATTGACTCATTAATAGCAGGTATCTTAGTCTGGCTAAAAGCATCATCTCCCCAGACACCTAATGTACCATCGTCCAACAATACTACATAATGGAAACGACCACCCTCAATCGCCTTTACATGACCTTGAACGGATTCCTCCACCCGCTGGCTGCCTTTAATATTGTTTCCCCATGTATAGACCTTCCCATCGTCCGTTACTGCTGCCGCACTTTCATCAGACAGTGCGATATCCACAACATGACCTTGGATTACTTCTGGAACTGCTGTATATGCATTAGTCTTTTTGGTCAGTGGAACAACTCTTCCATCATTTGTTAAAACAATCGCAATATCATTGTTTGCATCGAAGGTCTTGATATTTCCTTGAACCCCCTCCGGGAATTTCAATTCCAACAGATAATCATTTCCCCAATTGTACAGTCTTCCGCGCTCTGTCAGTGCCAAAGAGAATTGATATCCTGCATATACCTTTGTAATGGTTTCTCCCATTCGTAAATCCATAGGAATGGATGCAAGCCCCATACGGTCATTACCCCATGTAAACAATTCTCCGTCTTCATTTAACGCAACGATATGATCAAGTCCTGCTGAAATCTGTGTCAGTTTTCCCATACCGCTTGGAAGTTTCTTAAGTTTCTCGGTTGGAAACTGTCCCCATTCATAAACGTGTCCTTCCTTGTCAATACCAACAGAAAACGTACTTCCAATACTAATCTGCTCTGCATTTCCCTGAAGACTTTTCGGGACTTTGAGCATACCAAATCCCGGCGCCACATTCGCCTGTGTAACATCTTGATAATACATATCAATGGGCCAGAAAAAAGGCAATACCACACAACATGCAAAAATAAACAAGAAGCAGCAAACGCCCGCCATTGCAACTTTATCATGAATAAAACTTCGAAACACCATCTGCGTTGGTGTTAAAATTTCTTCTTGCTCCTCTGTCATTTGTCCGCCAAGGAGCATTTTCTGTGCAGCCGTCCCAACTGTGGACTTTTTCTTATTTTTTTTATTCTCTTTCTCTGCCATAGCTCCTCCTAGTTTTCTAGTTTTACTCTTGGATCAACCAATGTATATGCAATATCCATTAACACATTTCCAGTCAAAGACAAAATAACATAGAACATCTGCATTGCCAGCACAACCGCAAAATCCCTTTGATTTAATCCCGAAATCATCATTTTCCCAAGTCCATCCCACAAGAAAATGGACTCAATAACAATGGAACCGCCAAACAACCCGATTAACCACCACGTTGTTACCGTAACAATTGGAATCAACGCATTACGAAATGCATGTACGTAGATAACCACCTTTTCTCGAAGTCCTTTGGAACGTGCTGTCTTTATATAGTCCATACGAAGCGCATCAATCATAGAAGCTCTTACGTAACGCGTAATACTTCCAATGCCTCCGACAGACATTACAAGTACCGGAAGTGCCATATGCTTCGCCATATCTAAAACTGCCGCAATCCCAGTCCCTGTAAAACCAGCCGTCTTTACACCGCTGATAGGAAAAATAGGAAGCTGAATTGCAAATACATAGATAGCAAGCAGCGCTATAACAAAACTCGGTACACTATATCCAATAATCGTTACAACCTGTACTAATTTATCAAAAATACTATTCTTTTTCACCGCTGTAGCAATGCCAAGCGGTATGGCAATCAAAAATACGATAATCATAGAAAACAGATTTAGAAGCACTGTGTTGCGCATTGGAACGCCAATCACTTCTTTCACCTGTCTGCGATACTCTGTCGAATATCCAAAATCTCCCCGCAGCATATTTGTAATCCACTTCACATACTGTACTGGAACCGGCTGATCCAATCCCAACTGCTTTCTTGTTATTTCATACTGCTGCTGATACACCTCAGGCTTAATATTGCCCTGCATCATCATCCGCACCGGATCTCCGGGAAGCGACTTATAAATTGCGAACATCAAAATGGAAATTATAAAAAATACAAAGATAATGTATATCAGTCTTTTGATAAGAAATCTTCCCGTGCGCATTTTCGATACCCTCCTTATCCAACCATCAGGTGCTACCCGTAGGCAGAAATCCAGCCTGCACCGGATTCCCACCTACAGATAAAACAACCCTGACTGCCTCACCTTACTGTGATGATTTGCTGTTATACAGCGATTATTCTGACAAAAATCTATTCTGACAGAATTTTATTCTGTTACCCATGCATCAGTCAAAGCAGAAGCCCAATCCCATATAGAGCTTGTTTCCCAGCCTTGCAGCTTCGGGTTAAAGAAGTCATGGTATTCATCAGAATACAGCGGAACATTTGGAAGCTTCTCATTCCAAACCTTCATATAATTACGCCATGCAGTCAACCATGTTTCCTTATCATCATAAGGAATGCTCTTTAATGCATAAGCAGCATCGGAAAGTTCCTGATCCGAAATCCAGTTTGAATTGAGATTTCCCATATACTGCTCATCTGTTGAATAATAGTACCAAGGAGAATGCTGCATAGAGAAGCCTGCTCCAAGGTTAAACATATTGTATTGTGTTTCAGTCAAATGGTCGATACCATTAAACAATGTTGGCAAATCCACTGTCGTACCGCGAAGCTCCATGCCAGCCTCTGCCATTGACTCTGGAAGCATTGTTCCCAAAAGTTCCGATACAGGGTTTCCTTCGGAATTACACCACTCAATCACAAGCGGCTTTAACTCACCGTCAACTTCTTTGTAACGTGTGCCGTCGCCATCTGCATATTCAGCACCTGTAGAGTTCAGCGTCCAGCCATCCTCAACTAACAAAGCCTTCGCCTTCTCAATATCTCTTTCATATGCATTTAAGTTCTCGTCAATCCAATCCCTGGAATCTGTGTACTCCCACTGTGACAAGCCATATTCAGCATGTACCACCGTCGCATATCCGCCGCTGTACTGTCTTGCAAATTCATTGCGGTCTAAGCAGTAGGCAATTGCCTGACGTACTTTTTCAGAATCTGTCGGGAATGCAGAACAGTCGAACTGAAGTTTACCATAACCATAACGGAAGTATGTATTTTTCTGTGCAATGCCTGCATCTACTAAATCCAATCCAGCTTCGATCATGTCGCCGCCAGAAATCTGGAACAATAAATCAACAGTACCAGCCTTTAACTCATTCATCATCGTATCTGTTTTAACGGTCTTAATAATAACCTTCTCAATTACTGGCTTAACACCGTTTGCATCTCCCGAATATTTGTCGTTTACTACCAAAGTACCTTGACGGCTGGAAGCATCATAATTTTCAAGCTTATAAGGTCCGCACGTTACCTTCGGATTATAACGATATCCTGTGTCTGTATTAGCAATGGTTTCCATTAACAAGTCTGTTGTAAACTCACCGGTAATCTTTACACCATCCTCTGTTTCCTCAACATCGCATCCTGGCGCAATCACAGCTAATGGTCTTGGTCTAACTGCTGCATACGCAATATCATAGTGATAGGGAAGTTCCTCTGCTTTTACTGTAATAGAAAGCGTCTTATCATCAACCATATGCAAGCCTTTTAACGTTTCTGAATCGCCTGCATTAAACTCATCCCATCCTTCAATAAAGGTATAATTTGTTGCTGGATAGTTATCTACTCCCATCATTTCCTTGGAAGATTCCAGCATAATTGCAAATACATAGTCTTTTACAGTAAGCGGTGAACCATCTGACCATACCATTCCATCAACAAGCGTAATTGTATGTGTCTTAGTGCCGTCCTCATTGTCTACAGACTCAAGGCTTGCTGCAACAGATGGGTCTGCAATCCATTCGCCATCCTTAGTTACCACGACGGTATCTCTGCCATGCAGCAAGCCGCATACCTTATAGTTGGTTGCAGCATTATTATAGTTAGCATCATAGAAATCCTGCTCTAAGTCCGTTTCCGTACCAATAATCAACTGCCCCATCGGTGCATCGGGACGCGCACTTGCTGTTGTGTTTTCCGCTCCCTCTGTTGTCGTTGTTTCTGCTATTTCTGTACTCGGCGTCTGGTTTTGATCCGTATTTGCCGCATTGTCTGTCTGCGGTGCATCATTTTCATTGTTTGTCACCGCATTGTTATCATTGCTTCCGCACGCTGCGAGCGATACCGTCATCGACGCTGCAAGAAGCACTGACAGCCACTTCTTCTTCATAATATTTTTCCTCCTTTTGAAAAAAATAAACTAGAATAACCATCTATATAAACACCTATAACCTATCAGGCGCCTATATCATAATACCGCATAATATACTGTCACTCAACAAGAAGTAATTTCCACTATTTTTTATAGAAGCTGTAAATCAAGCAGAGAAGAGCATGGAGCTGCACATAAACAAAAAAAGCGCTCACAGACCCCTTTGTCCGCTGCGCTTGACAATCATGCTCTGATATTACTCGTTACTTTCAAATATCATCTTTTCACCTATCATTTTCTACCAGTTATATCAACAGTCCTGTTTTATTATAAATAGAAAATTGTGCATTGTCAATCCTAAATATGCACTTTTTTGCATATCATTCCTATATTTTTTTTACATTATATCCAAAACGAATTAGAATTACTGGGTTTTTTTGGTCTTTCTGCCGCGATTTTTTTGAATACTGTAGCCGAATTTTCCAAGTTTTGCGCCCAGATCATAATATTCCCCGTGAGAATATACAATCGGCTGCGCTTTTTCCAAATGGAAGCTGCCGTTCTGATCCATATACCGATTGTCCACACGCACTGCCACCACGCTCGCAAGGAACAAGTCATGTGAACCAAGATGTTCCACACGTTCCACCTTGCATTCAATATTAACAGGACTCTCCGCAATACTCGGCGCTGCAACCTCCTGCGAAACAAGCGGCGTCAAATGCAGTTCCTTCCATTTATCGACCTCCCTGCCGCTTTTTACGCCGCAGTAATCCGTTGCAAAAACGAGTTCCTTCGTCGTTAGATTGATTACAAATTCGCGGCTCTCCATTAACATATGATGCGAAAAACGGCTGGGGCGCACGGATATGCTGACCATTGGCGGATTGGTACAAACCGTCCCCGCCCATGCAATCGTAAGAATATTGGTGTTTCCCTGCTTATCTGCCACGCTCACCAACACGGCGGGCAAGGGATAAAGCATATTGCCTGCCTTAAAATTTGTCTTTGCCATTCCAATTCCTCTTATCAATTATTTCTATTATCCAAATTATATGATTAAAGCGTCAAAAGGGTTAATCACCAAAAGTGACTACAACATATAGCATATGTACATCGATCTAATTCATTATATATTGTATCATTCTTTTGAAAAATACCCATTTGACTGGTCAATCATTATATCTATAGACAAAATTAATTATTT
>VSNQ01000043.1 GCA_009774395.1 Lachnospiraceae bacterium | reverse complement strand
CTGATGCGGTCAATCTTCAGTGCTCCCGTACTTCCCCTGTTCCTGCCATTCGGAACAATTTTTGTCTTTTGCAATACCTGTACTTCGCTCATACAATTCCTCCAATCTTTTCAATAATCTGCATATTAATTTCTGTCAGTCCTATATGGAAAATGACAGCTACAAAGAATTTTTCTTTTTAAAACATCCTCTGTATACTGCCATCATATCCGCAAACTTAAATATTAACGAATGTACCGAAAAATTTTATGCTGCATCATCCGTATTTTCCGCAATCAAAAATCTGTCTTTTAGTTTCCCCTTTGTATATCGAAACTCTGCTTCTGTAATAATCCCTTTGTGGTAAATTTTACAAAGAATTGCTATACACTTTGCATATTCCATTTCCCTTGTCATCCGACTCCTCCTCATTCTAAAATTTTCACTCTCAACTTCTTTATTGGTACATTGAATTTAATAAAATGTACATCTCTGACAAAAGCGTTGACTCATTTGGCTTCCATTCGCATCCCATGCTGTCATTGCTGACCTTTAGCAACGATTTTTGTTTCAAAATCTGCCTGTGGGCTTCCCCTGCTCGGAATATTCCCACCCTTTCGGAAGTGTCTGCCTGCTCCCCTTTTCTGTAAAAGGTTCTTTGCAGGTCTGTTGGCATGAAGTACAGCTCATGAATCCGTTGTGACGGATTGTTTATCAATGTTCTTTTGCTGCTTCCAAAACCTTCTTCCAATTTTTTCAAAATTCGACACAAGATTTATCGGCATCATGATATAATTCTTTTGTAACCAGCTTGTCTGTTTGATGGCTTTAAGCGGCTACGCTTTCATGGGTTTATGATACCAATTTATAGATAGAAAAAATATTGATGAAGACTTGACCATACGTTGACATAGAAATTTTTGAAGGAGAAAATCATTTGAGAAACCGACTTACCTTTGCAAATATAATAAGCATACTGCTTGAAAATAAAAAGAAAACATATCAGCAACACCAGCTTGTCCGCAGCTTATTTTCTGCATACCTAAACGATGAACTTCCAAGCAGTGAAATATATGCAGAAAACAACACCATGTACAGCCGCTGGTGCACCGGAGCAAGACCGATACCTATGGAAATTCTGCGCATTTATGAGGAAAATAATTTTGAAGTCATGGAAAAAGATTTCCGATGCAAAATCATTCCGAACCTGATAAATGAATCACAGGCACGTTCCCAAATAGAGGAACTGATCCATGACAGCCGCAATATCATTGGTAACAAAACCGCAAATGAAATACTTGCACTTACCGATAATGCGGCATTTTTTACTGTCGCAGTCCGTTATGCCATTCTGTCAGATCATGAACACAGCGGCTTATTTTCACCCGATTTATCCGATACCATACAAGGCAGCCGCCTGCCCTCCATTACAGAAGAATTTGTAGGGCGCAAAAATGAACTGAAAGAATGTGGAAAATTGTTACAGGAACACCCCACACTTTTTATCAGCGGTGTGGCAGGAATTGGGAAAAGGGAATTTGCACAGAATGATTTTCAGCTATTGATAACCACCAGATGCCGTCCCACGCAGTACCCCATTATGAAATTAAAAGAGCTGGATGCAGATACCGAACTGATGGAACTGTTTTACCGTCTGTGCCCTTCCGCAAAGGAAGATACACTGGCAACAAAGCAAATCATACATACTGTACACAGCCATACTCTGACTGTTGTATTGTCTGCGTTGTCCTTATCCGCAAGCGGTATGGAAGCGGAAGAACTGCTATATGAATTACAGACCTGCGGACTGAGTATTGCTTCCAGTGAAGCTGTTGAATTATATAAGGATGGAGATTACACTGACGGACTGATGGCAGAGCATTTAAGGAAACTGTTACAGCTTGGGAAACTGTTACAGCTTGGGAAACTGTCTGATCCCTGTCTTGATGTCCTGCGTAACCTTTCCCTGCTTTCTGCCTCCGGCGTATTAAAAAATGCTTTTAAGAACTGGCTGAAACTGCCCTCATTAAATGATGTGAACTATCTTGCCAAATACGGTTTTATCCATGATGACAAAGAAAACCGGAAAATCAGTCTGCACCCACTGATAAGAGAAATTGTTGCACTGGAAACTTTGCCGTCCATATCAAACTGCCATACACTGCTTGACAGTCTGCATTGCATCTGCCTTGTGCATGGACTGGAAGTGAAAAGACCGCAGAATGTGATTGATTTTCTTATCAGTATTACGGAAAATATTTTAGCAGACATACAAGAGGATTATCTGCTGTTCCTGCAAGATATGTTCCCATATCTTGAAAAATATCTTGTAACGGACTATCTACCTAAACTTGTAGACCGGATAGAGTATATAATGAAGCTTTATGACAACAACGCTCAGAATGAATCAGAGCTACAACAGGATAACCGTTTTCGCTGTGACAAAGCGTTGCTTCTTGACTATAAGGCAGAACTGTTTCTTATCAAAAATGATTATAAAAACGCCTTGAAAAAACGTTTAAAAGCTGTCAGCGTCTTAGAACCATACCTTACAGAAGAAGCTGACCAGCGGACAGCAAATCTGCTTTCAAACCTGTACAACAATCTTTCCAATACATACCTGCTGAGGAAAAAGACGAAAGAGACTGCTGAAATACTCCATACTGCTTTAACCATCCGTCAGGAATATGCGCACCTTGGCTGGTAGAATCACATGATATGCTGCAACAATTAATAAATCTGACTAATATGTTGATTCTTTCCCAAAATACGGATATGGCAAAATAGGTTCTTTCCACCTATGGGAATCTTGTTTTGGAACATGAAGAAACACAAACTTTAAATAATGGAGTCCGCCAGATGATGTATGGTGCGATTGCGCTTTCCGAGGGCAATGCTAAAGAAGCCGAGCTTCATCTTTTATCTGCGGAAAATATTATTTCGGAAGTCATGGGAACCAATAACGATTATGCCAAAACGGTTTATTTGTACCTGAATAACCCGTATGCCAGATGGCAGAAACCTGAACAGGCTATGGCATATAAAAATAAATATCTTGAATGGTCCTTTCAACGTCAATAACACTTTTGGACACCATGAAAGTTAGAGAAAGTTAAATTATGCCCTCAAATGTCGTGCTATTCAAATCACTCAGTTCGCCCAAATATTCAATCAGCACCTTATCATTAAAACACACTATCTAAATTTGTTCCTAATTTTCTTCGTCATCTAAAATATCTTTGACCAATTTTTCAAGTTCTTTTCGATTTGGTAAGTATAACTCATATTTAGATACAAATAAATTACTGTCCATTCCATACGTTGCATATTCTACCAATAATTCATCCTTGTTTTTGCTTAATATAATTCCAATAGGCGGATTATCATCTGGCATATTTTCTTCTATTGCAAAATAACCCATATACATGTTCATCTGCCCAATATCTTCATGTTGAACAGAGTTTTTCTTTAAATCTATCAGAACAAAGCATTTCAAAATTCTATGATAAAATACTAAATCCACATGGTAATGAACATTATTGATTGTTAAAGGATACTGCCGCTTAACGAATGTAAATCCTTTGCCCAATTCCAACAAAAACTTTTGTAAATTGTCTATAATTTTTTGTTCCAAATCATTTTCACTATACTTTTCCTGCTCTGGAATATTTAAAAATTCCAACGTATATGTGCTCTTTACAATATCTTCCGGACTTTGGCACTCAATGCCATTTTGGGCCAACTTTAAAATTCCTTCTTTATCCCTGCTGGAAGCCAATCGCAAAAACAACGCTGAATCCATCTGTCTCCGCAATGTTCTGACATTCCAGTTTTCCACAACACATTCTTTCTCATAAAAGCTGCGTTCGAGTTCATCATCTATTTTTATCAATTCGCATATATGGGACCATGATAATCTGTCAGACACTGTCTGACAATTTGAATATTTTAAATAAAACTTTCTCATATTATTTAAGTTTGGACGACTATACCCTTTTCCCAAACGTAATGTCAGCTCCTTTGATATTGTGGAAAGCAAATTTTTTCCATATGCTGCTTTCGCATTGCCATCCTGTTCAAATTCAACAATGTATTTTCCAATGCTCCAGTAAGTCACCGTCATCACTTTATTTATTGATGTCGCTAATTCATTTTTTGATGTATTTACCAATGCTTCAATATCCGAAATCATTTTTTCAAAACCTGCTGAATTTTTTACCAATTCATCCATAGCATTTCCTTTCTAAATTTGTCAGACACTGTCTGACAAATCACACATTATTTTTTTCATTCATGCCATATACTGAATCCTCTGCCACCATCAAAGGTTTTGTCCTTGGTTGAAAATCATAAACTACTGATTCAGGCTTAATATTACTGCTCATCAGCTCCGCCTGCTTAATCACGATGTCAATAGCTCCTTTAGCTTTCTCCGGCGGATACTTATACTTTCTCAGAAGATGTTTTACCTGCGTTCGCATATAAGCACGAGCAGACTCTTTCTTATCCCAGTCAACCGTCCTGCTCCTACGAATTAATTCAGTCAATTCCTGTGCCATTTCCACTAAAACCTCATCTTGCATCTTTTTAAGGACTTCGGGATCTGCTGCCAGCGCATCATAAAATGCCAGCTCCTCCACGGACAAACCCTTTTCATCCCCAGCCTTATAAGCTTCTGCCATTTCTCTTGACAGATTCAATAATTCTTCTATCACCTCTGCACTGGTAATCAATCTGTTATTATACATTTTTAATAAGTTCTGCATCTTCTCCGAAAAAAGCTGTGACTTTACAACACCCGTCCTTGCAAATACACGAATGTTGTCCTCCAACAATTTACGCAGCATTTCTGCCGCTATGTTTTTATGCTTCATCTTACGGATTTTGTCCATGTATTCATCAGATAATATTGAAATTTCAGGATTCTTCTTACCAGCCTGTGCAAATATATTATACACTCCGTCCTGTTCTATTGCCTGTTCAAGCATTGTCATTATTCTCGCATTGATTTCATTTGAGGTAATACCTACGCGTCCTCCGCATTTGCAGAGCCCAGCCTTAATACTCTTAAAAAATTCAATTTCCTGCTTTGTGGATGAATCAAACAGACTTCGGCATAACGTTTCTGCCTGACTGAGTGCAGTAGCTTCTTTGATGTACTCTTTCTTTTCATCTTCTTCAAATTCAAGGGCAAAATTTACACCATCAGCAATAACAGCCAGTCGTTCTGTATCTGAATCTCCAAAGAACGCTGAATAGTCAAATCCGTAAAAGAAATCTCTCATAATTTCAAGTTTTCCAAGCGCAATCGAATAAGCCTGTCCCAAGTCAGGAATCTTATCCTGATCTCTCTTTGTATACTGACTTAAAGCTGTCTTCAGCTCTGCAGCCATGCCGATATAATCAACAATCAGTCCAGCTTCTTTGTCTTTATATACCCTGTTTACACGAGCAATCGCCTGCATGAGATTGTGACCTTTCATCGGCTTATCTATATACATGGTTGCCATTGACGGAACATCAAAACCAGTCAGCCACATATCAACAACGATAGCAATCTTGAATTCACTCTTTTCATCCTTAAATTCAACCATCAGTTGGTCTCGATATGTCTTATTCCCGATAATATCATGCCATTCTTCTTCGTCTTTGTTGCTGGAAGTCAGAACAACCTTAATCTTATTTTTCCATTCAGGACGTTTTTCTAAAATGGTTTTATACAAATTAATAGCAATTCTACGAGTCATGCACACAATCATTGCCTTTCCCGTAAGAACATACTGTCTGTCTTCATAATGTGCAATAATATCATCCGCCAACAGGCTCAAACGCTCCTTTGAGCCAATGATTGCCTCTATGGATGACAGATCAGATTTGGATTTCTCTATTGCAATCTCAGATGCTTCCGCTACCAACTTATCATATTCTGCATCTATTTTCTTTAACAGGTTTGCATTCAACTTGAGCTTTGCGGTACGATTTTCATAATAAATAGGCACAGTTGCACCATCCTCAACCGCCTGTGTCATATCATAAATATCTATGTAATCGCCAAAAACTTCGACTGTAGATTTATCATCAAAATCAATCGGTGTTCCAGTAAATCCTATGAAAGTCGCATTTGGAAGTGAATCACGCACATACTTTGCCATTCCATACTTCCATTCACCGGTATCCCTGTCAAACTTGCCATCAAGTCCGTACTGCGACCTATGCGCCTCATCTGCTATAAAGATAATATTGCTCCGCTCACTTAAAACTTCACTGCTTTCTTCAAACTTCTGAATCGTAGTAAATATAATTCCACCTGCCTCAACCCGCAACAAATCTTTCAAGTTTACCCAGCTCTGAGCTTGCTTTGGTGTCTGTCTCAATAATAATTTTGAACTGGCACTGAACGTACCAAAAAGCTGATTATCCAAATCATTACGGTCTGTGAGAACAACGATAGTGGGATTGCTAAACTCAGGATTGCTGACAATACATCTCGTATAAAACACCATAGACAGGCTTTTCCCGCTCCCTTGCGTATGCCATACTACGCCAACCTTCCGGCTGTTTTCATCCAATGATTTCTTAGTGCGTTCAACCGCTTTTCTGACTGCAAAATACTGATGATATCCCGCCATAATTTTTACTGTCTTGCCTTTGATGTCTTGAAACACAATAAAATTACGAAGAATGTCCAGTATCCTTTCCTTCGGAAATACTCCGTTAATAAGCGTTGTAAAATAATTTACCCCTGATTCTTCAGGTCTTTCCCCATTCTCCGATTTCCATGTCATGTATCTTGTAAAATCAGAAGTTATTGTTCCCACTCTTGTATCCAAGCCATCACTAATGACATTAAATGCGTTGTAATAAAACAGGGTGGGAATATCCAACTGATAATTTTTTATCTGCTTATAGGCATCCTCTATCGTAGTATCAGCATTTACCATGTTTTTTAATTCAAAAAGCACCATAGGAATGCCATTAATAAAAATGAGTATATCCGGTCTTTTGTTCTTGTATTCTATGATGGTATACTGATTGATAACCTTGAAATCATTTGATTGCGGGATTTCAAAATCTATCAGATGTACTGTAAAAGTTGACTGCTCACCGCTTGCACGATAAGAAACGGGAACACCTTCAATCAGATACTTATGAAAGGCGGCATTCATATCTTCTAACTTTAACAGTCCGAGGTTTTTTATGGATTTGTAGGCTTCTTCCACAATATCAGTTGTAATTTTCGGATTTATTTTGAACATGGCAGAATCAAAGTAATCTTTCAGAATTACTTCGTGATAATCTCTGTCAATGTCTGGACCATAGAGATACTCATATCCCTTCTCTTGCAATTCTGACAGGAGGACCTGCTCCAAAGTGTTTTCATTTATTGGCATTGTACCCAATCCTTTCATAGCTATATTTCTGCACTTATCATATGTTTTTCATCATATTCCATACACTGTTTTATAGGTTCTTTAATATTAAATACGCATACTTCCGGTAAATCCAACTTTCCTATTGAAGAATTTACATATTTAAACGGAGTATACCATATCAAATAGTCTATTCTCGAATTTTCAAATGCCTTAATAAATTTCTTATCCCAAAAGTGAAAATGTGGTCTTCCTAAAATCATTTCACCAATCTGTTTCTCTTTTTTAACATCATCTATATTCTCCGCTACAAAATACGCAGATGATTCATCCATAATAAAAAATATCACTTTATAGTTAGGATGATTCTTTTTGTACAAATCAATACTTTTCTTATGATGCTCAACTACACGTGTAAAATTTTTATAATAGTACTGATAATTATGATCCTCATCAGTTGGTAAATTTGTATGTGCATTTATTATAAGTTCTGCATTGGGACAAAGCTCCATAATTCCAGACTGTATAATTTCTTTCTCTACATCCCGAATATGACTATTAGTTGGATTGACTACTTTTCCCTTTTTATTTTTTTAGGAATGATCGTCCACTCTCATGACATCCATCATATACTTATATGTATCTGCAAAAAAATCTGGCGGTGGATCAGATTTTCCAGCACTTTCTATCCATTGTTTCCAATTTTCTTGATCATGAATTGATTCAAATACTTTTGCGGATTCTTCATTTTCCATTAAAAAATATACAGACTTTGGATTTACCATCTGAAATTTTTTGATTATTGATTTCTCATTATCTAAATAATACATCCTATTATTTCACCTCGCAGTCAATATTGCTATATCATAATAATCGGTAAAAAAGTCGCTCACATCATTTAATATTGTAAAATCGCCTGTGTCAACTTAATAAGCTCTTGTTTGATTTGGTCAATACGTTGTATATTAGATACCCCGTATTGCGAAACCAATTGACTTATCATCATTTTTGTTGACATAATAATATTAATACCCACATAGTTATATGAAATATCAAGTATTTGATTTACATAATTCACCCATGTATTAAATTCTTGCGTGGACACATCATTTGTTTGATATGTTTGAGGATACAAATAATTTCTCTGGGAATATAATGCAGGTGCAGAATTAATCACTTTAAATAAAGCATCCATCACCATTTGTTTACTTTGATTATTCATTTTGACTGCTACCTCCATCCGTTTCATCTGAATTTTGAAATTGCATACTATCTCTTAAATTATTTATTCGCTCTTGCATAAAATTGTTTTCAGCATTTTCAAATAGTTTTCTTGTATCTTCTATCCCCTTTTTACGAAACTTCCATCCCTTTGCTTCTACATCATAAAATGGTAATATAAGTAATACAATCCAAATAAGAAATAAAATGTTATTCCCATCGAACTGCTCAAAAAAAGTCATTGTAACACATATTTTCCAATTAATCAAAATGTAACTTGAAAGGATTGCCAATAATACAATATACAATATTTCATAGATACGAAGTTTTATCCATTTTATAAGTCTCTTAAACATATTATTCATTATGATAAATACCTTTCTTCATAATTTATTTGCACTAAATAATTTATAGTCATGTAAACAATGATTTAGCGGCTTAAAGATCAAGTTCGGAAACATCCAGTTCACCGGACATAAACTTGGGCAATAGTGAATCTCTTAAAGAAGCAAGTACTTTGTTCTCATTAAGATTTCCAACGATCTGAGAGAACATAGGCTCCGTTATTTTTTCAAACTTTGTAACTCTGTCTGGAGCTGGAAGAGGAAACTCAAACTCCATAAAATCTTTTTGATACAAATGAGGAATGACACTTCCCTCTGTACGTGCAGCAATAAAGGCTTGAAATAGCTTTGACCGGAGCAAATAGTATATAAAAGTTGTGGATATGATACTCTGTTTATTATTACGAATGACGAAAATGCCTGAAGCTACGGATGTTGGCAAATCGAGACTATCAACATACCCTATCTTGCCAATCGTACCGTCCTTTGACAGAAGAATGTCACCAACATTCAACATAATTTCAGGGGATTCCATATAACGTTCTTCTGAGATGTAACCCGCCTTATTCCAATCAATTCCTGACTTTGTCAGAGTTTCGCCATTGATGATGCGGTAATTAGATTGGGGGAGAAGTAGAGCTTCAATTTGCTGTTCTAAATTATCGTTTATCATTTTATTCAACACTATTTTGCTAATAATCGCAAACGATAGATTACTAATTTTTCTCTGTGTTTCTATAGATGGAATACATATATCAAACTTGCTGAGAGTTTCTATTGTAATAGCCTTTTGTGTGGAACCAATACATTTAGAATCTATTTGTTGTTTTGCCTCAGGAGAACATAGCCATAAATAAAGAAATTTATTATCTAATTCTTCTCCAACCCTTAACCATGTTAAATTACCATCTTTAAAATAAAATTTTTCTTCATCCACTAACCAAGGAACGCCTAATGTACCAACTGATGAAAGTAAAATGTCACCTATTCTAGGAACATCATTTTTCTCCTTAATTTCCGCATAACGCTCCTCAGAAATAAATAGTTCTGTAGAAACGGCATTTCCTTTATGCTTTTCTATTATCTCCTTACCGCGATAAAAAGGAACACCTTTACTGCAATATTCCCTTGCAAATATTCTTTTACTTGAAGATATATTGCACAAATCACCTAATTTCCTTATTCCCCATTTAGATTTCATACCCAATCGCCTCCAACTTCTCACGAATCTCATCTTGAAGTCTTATGGATTCTGCAAACAGACCTGACAGCTCAGATGTCAACCTCTGCATTTTTTCCTTAAATGGCTCTCCATCATCTTCCTGTTCATCAATGCCAACATATCTTCCCGGTGTCAATATAAAATCCTGTTCATCAATTTCCTCTATGAATGCTTCCTTACAAAATCCTTGCACATTTTCATACCCAGTTCCTTTCCACCAGTTCTGATAGGTACTGGCAATTTTTAGAATATCCTCATCTGACAACTCACGAACCTTTCTATCTACCATATGACCAAGCTTTCTGGCATCAATAAACAAAACCTTCCCTTCAGAATACTCTCCTTTACCTTTCCGCATAATCCAAAGTGAAACCGGAATACCTGTAGAATAAAAAAGCTGGCTAGGCATCGCTACAATACATTCCACAACATCGCCTTTTACCATATTAGCACGAATATTCCCTTCATTTGACGTATTGGAGCTTAAAGAACCATTCGCCAAAACAGTACCACACACGCCGCCTGCCGGATTCAGGTGATACAACATATGTTGAAGCCATGCAAAATTCGCATTCCCAACAGGCGGAATACCGTATTTCCATCTTGGATCTTCCTGCAGCCGTTCTCCGCCCCAATCTGAAATATTGAACGGTGGATTCGCCAATATGTAATTTGCTTTTAACGTCTTGTGCTGGTCATCATGGAAGGAATCCGCATTATGCTTTCCAAGATTTGCCTCCAACTGCCTGATTGCCAGATTCATCTTTGCCAGTTTCCATGTAGTTGGGTTGCTCTCCTGCCCAAAAATGGAAATATCCCTGACATTGCCCTGATGTTCCTTTACAAATCGTGCCGACTGGCAGAACATACCACCACTTCCGCAAGCCGGATCAAAAATCTGTCCTTCAAATGGCTCTATCATTGAAACAAGGGTACGAACAATACAAGAAGGTGTATAAAATTCTCCACCCAGTTTTCCCTCTGCGCTTGCGAACTTACTTAGAAAATATTCATATACCCTGCCTAAAACATCCCTTTCCTGCGCTGCTGTTGAACCAACTTCAATATTCGTAAAAAGTGTCACAAGTTCTCCAAGTCTTGTTTTGTCCAACTCTTGACGGGAATAATTTTTAGTCAAAACACCCTTTAATGAATCATTCTCCTTTTCTATTGCATCCATTGCATGATCTATAACCTTGCCAATATCCGTACTGGTGGCATACTTTTTAATTTCACTCCATCGAGCGTCTATAGGTACATAGAAAATATTTTCTGCTATGTATTCGTCTCTATCTTCTTCATCTCCATAACCTTCTGCTAATAATTGTTGGTATTTTTCTTCAAATGAATCAGAAACATATTTCAAAAATATAAGCCCTAATACTACATGTTTATATTCTGTTGCATCCATATTGGAGCGTAACTTATCTGCTGCCTGCCACAACTTCTCTTCAAATCCTATATTGGTAGTTCCTGCTGCCATAATTAGCCTCCATATTTATCATAAAATTGTATAAACATCATTTCCTAAATTGAATTTTATCCTAAAGTTTGTTTCGATTTCCAACCTTTTCTATATACTCCATTGTAACATACGGTATATTAAGTTCAGAAAATCCCTTTTCGATTTGCTTATCAGTAAACTTTTTTATGCTAGGTTTATCAATGACTAAAATCAAATCAGACTTAGAACGGGTAAGTGCTACATACAGACGCATCATTTCTTTATTTGTTTCCTGTTTCTTTCCAAATAAGTACTCTAACATCGTATTATCCATAATAAACATACACAGCTCATTCTCAAGTCCTTTTATTTTATCAATACTTTTGACCTTAAGCTTTTTCTCCTTATTCTCAATCTTCAGATCATTAATTAACTTTGCATATTCATTGTTTTCCAATGTTATACCAAAGTGTTTTGTAAAAGACTGGATTGCTCCTTTTTCTCCTTTTTTCAAAGTCAAATTAATAAAATATTTTTCTATAGACTTCATAAAAGCATCACTATCATAGTCGGAATTAATTTTTTCCAATAACTTTTCACGAACGCTTTCTTCTAACAAAAAAACCGATTTAGAATCTTGCGTTGTAAATGTATCTGTTTCCTGTCTAATGTAAATTAATGCTTTAAGAAAATCAAATGATTCATATAGCTTTGAAAATTTCTCATCTGTTGAATATAAGTAATATATTTCTCCCTTTACATCGCTTATTGTAGTTTGCCGTTCATCCGCTGGACAAAATAGATTTGATATTCTTAAATGACATTCAGGCATTCTTCTTGTAATTGTATTTGGTGAAAGCATATGGAATACCGAGTTATTCTCTCTAATACATTCTGTAAATTCTCTAAAATCTTTAGGATATTTAATAGACTGTTTTGGATCGCCTACAATATATGCATATATACTTTCAGACAATTTTCCAAATAGAGTTAATGCATCAGCATCTAAATCCTGCGCTTCGTCTATAAACAATGCATCAACAGATGCTTGCAGGTATTCTATAATCAGTTCTTTTTTTCTATGCTTCGCTTTTGTTTCTCCCTTTCCGTCTACAATCATTTGTTTTGCTTTATTAAAAACCTGCGAATTATGGATAATACCTCTTTCATTCACACGTTTTAACTGATATCTTTGTAGTTTTATTTCAATAGGCAATTTCATTGATGTAGCTTTTGAAAAAGCTTTGCCAAAATAATACTGGCTAAACGGATATATTATTTCATTCAATAAAAAACTGTGAACTGTCTCAATGCAAATATCTGATGGCATTAATCCATTGTTTAATTCCGCTACTCTCTGCTCAATATTACGTTTTGCATAATTTGTGAAAGAAATTGCATATATTATTTTGTCATTATCCTTTTTATGATAACGCACTAATATTTTCTCTGCTAATGTATATGTTTTTCCTGCACCTGCTCCAGCAATTTGTATTTGACTTAGTAATTTTTCACACACTCAATTATTTCTCCTATATGTTTAGGCATTTCTATCACTATTTCATTTTCAGAGATAGCTTCACATAACCGTCTCATATTATCTGCCTTGCTATCTTTAAGAAATTTTGCAGCATCCTCGTCCGTATCAAAATAATCTTTTATATTTTGTTCATTTGCTCCTGCCGCTGCCAAGTCATCTTCTAATGTATATTTTTCTGTTGTTCGCACAAATATGTTTTTATATGTATCATTGTACACTTGATGCTCATTTTTCGCATTTAGCTGATTATCAAAATCCCTTACCACACCTATACAGCTAGTGGGATCATCTTTATGAATCAATAGCCAAATATCCAAAAAAGTTTTATATCCTTTTTGTCCAATTGCAATAACCTCTATTTCATTTAAAATACCCACTTCTTTATCCAGCATAGTATTTATAAACATTTCTTCAGTAGGTCCTTCAACTAAAATTAGGCATTTGGCAAATAAAATCTTTAATATATCAAAATTAGGACGTTTTGCCAAATAATTAACTAATCCAACATCCACCTTATCCAACGATATTGGTTTCTGATTTTTCAGAATAACCACATTATTCAATTTCAATTTATTGATTACTTTCGGATTATGAGAAGTAATCAACAATTGCATGAAATCATTTTGCACTTCCGCACTCTTTTTGATAAAATCCAAAACCAAATTGAAATTATTGACACACAGATGCGCTTCGGGTTCCTCAATACATAGTAAATTGAAAATCTTATCATTATTTTGAAAATAACTAAATAACAGAACCAGATACATAAAATTCCTTGTCCCTAATCCCTTTTGGTAAAGAAATTCTTCTCCATATCCAATATTTATATTGGTAAATATATTTTTCAAATTAGGAAAATTAGGTATTAATTTCATCCCGTCAATGAAATCTTTTAAGTTTTCAAACTTTTCATTCTCCTGCATTTTTTCAAATATTTTTTTGAAAGACTTTATATCTTGTATTTCATCAAAAAATTTATTGTAGGAATCCTCAATCTGTGCCCTATCCTCCTTCGTAATGCTTCTTTCTATCAACGAACTTACTATTTTATATGAATTTTGCTTATCGCTTTCCGAAAATGTATCTCTTTCCGCATTTATAACACTTATGTTGAAATTCTTTAATTTATCTTTGTTTATCCCCTTGAAATTATTCACAGAATAAATTCTGTACTCATATTTTTCGACCGGAAGCATAAAGTTTTCTACCTTATCTTGAAGAAAAAGGCACTCCTCTATAAATTCCCTCAATTTTGTCGGAGCAAAAGAATACTCTACTTCAAAGCATATTTCTTCTTCATCAGTCAAATTAATCCAGTCTTTCAATAGTTGTTTTTGATATTCTGTCTTTGCATCTGCGAAGCTAATTCGTACTTTTACTATAGGAATTTTTTCATATACTGCTTTCATAAATTCATTATCATTCAGATTTTTAGTTATTTCATCTGTGTTATCTTTCAAATAATTTAGAAATACGTCAGCAGAATCTTTATTTATATCTGTAATGGATAAGGAACGAGATGAATACATAAAACCATTATTATTTAATACTAATCGTACCGCATCCAAGAAATTTGATTTTCCTGCATCATTTTCACCAATAATAATTGTAAGCTTTTTTAAAGGGATATCTATACAATGAAAATTACGAAAATTCTCTATATGAATATTTTTAATATACATCATTATCCTCCAAGCTGAATCGTTTGCAAATAAACACATCAAATAATTTTTTGCAATTCTATAGTTTTTCTAATGCAGATATCACCTCTTTATCTACTGAATTATTTCTGCAAAAATCTATAATACATCTTATTGTCAATTTTGCAGGAATTCTATGTCCATTTTCCCATCTATTGACCGTAGAAAAACTTACATTTAACTCATGAGCCAGCTCCTCCTGCGTAATTCTCAATTCTTGCCTGATATGTTTAATTATTTCACTAAAATGCATATGTCCACCCCTCCATGTTAAAATATAGCATATGCTATAGCATTTTTCAATATTTTATGTTTTGTGATTACTTTTTTTCGTTATAATATTCTTAAATCTAATATTTGAAAAAAGTCTTTCAATACATTGATTTCCATCCCGAATATATTAAACATCTAGAGAACAGTTTCTATATCAATAGCACATTTACTAATAATAGAGAAATTCGCCATTAAACAGCAATTTGCATACTAAACTTACAAACAAGCTTTTCATTGAAAATCATCGTTCCCTACCTCTTCGCTTTTTCTGAATATTATCCTTCACCCCAAAATGCTTTTTCCGATACTCATATTCTTTCAAGAACTCATTATAAACTGTCATCTTATATTTCATGCTTTTCATTTTACCTTCATCATATCCCATTCGTTTTTGATACTCTTTTAGTTCTGCCATTTGATCAGCTGTCGGCGGAGGAAGCAGCTTTACACGCTCTTCTAATAAAATCTTTGAATAATCTACTTTTTCCTCTCTGGCTACCTCTGATTTTTTCTCTGAAACAAATTGATTTTTCCCCTGCCATTGTTCATTAAACTCTTGAAAAACACTACCGTAAAAGATGTCTTCATCATTTTCAGTCACATCATTATCTGCCTGAAAATAGTCAAAGGCTTCGTAAAATGAATTCCCGCCTTTTTTTGCCTCCTCTCGCCATTCCCCATAATCATCAAGGTGCTGCTTTGCCTCTTCAATATCCCACATAATTCGCCTATACTCCATCTGTTTCTGCTCTTTCTCCTGCATATACTGTCTGATTCCTGCCACTGTAAAACGGCTTCCAAGTTTGCTTCCCCTGACCGCCTGCGCTTTTCCGGTTTTACCCGCATGGTACGGAAGCGCATAACTAATGGTATTCCCTTTTAATCGTATATCCATGAGATATATTTTCTTTAACATCTCCACCACATCCTCAAGAGTTCTTGTTTCAGTGCTGTTCATTGCCAGTCTTACATAAGTCTTAATCTCTTCCTTAAAAGACAGCTTATCATGCTTCTGCATCTGACATTCCGCAAAACTTTTCCGTTCCTCATTATAGAATGTATCCCTGACCGAATGTGTCAGCCCCCGCTCCATGCACTGTTCCCCGAAAAACTGTGACATCTCCTTCAATTCCGGCATTCCCCTGCGGAAAGATTTACCAATCTTTACATTACAGTTGCTCACAATAAAATGAACATGGATATGCTCCGTGTCCGTATGCACCGCCCACATTGCTTCATATCTCTTGCTCCAAAAGAATTTATGAGCAAATTCCCTTGCTATCTTATCTGCTTCCTCATAGGTCAGCTTATCGTTATCATCCGGATGAAAAGAAATCGACATCTTATGCGCCAGAATATCTTTCTGCTTGTAACGAGAATATTTTTTATCGTGCATTTTTCGTGGCATAGCCCTTTCATGCCATGTTATCAGCAGACTGTTAGCAAAATTATCCCTGTTACATCCAAGCGCTCCGTACAGATCCGCTCTTGTCTTTTGAATTCCTTCTTTTATCTGTTCTTTTTTCGTTCCAAGAATATAATCTGCCGCACTTTTTAACTGTGCGACAGATTTGCAGTAACTGTAATTCACATTGACATTTCCATAAACCTCTGCCATAGACCATATCCTTCCTCTCATTTCTTTATTCCTGATCAGGCTATTTTCTCCCATATGCGAAGCAGGCTGTTTTCAATTTGTTTATATCTGTATTCCGTATATTCAAGCGGCTGCTTCATATCCATGCCGCCATAGGTATTAAGTATCTTTGCTATCTGGTTGATATTGACTCCCTGTTTTTTGAGTTCCGCCGAAAGCTCTGACAATAAATTACGCACATCCTTCAGCGTAACGCCATCTGCCTGTTTTCCTTCACTTACCCTAAAATCAATGTTCCATTCATGTTATATTCTCTTATATTCGCCATATTTTTTCTCTCTCTTTTCGTTTTGATTTAGTGATAGCAGTAGACAACATCTTGAAGAACCACTTCCTCTGCCATTGCCTTAGCCTGTTCCCGAAGCTGCCACATTTCCATTGTAGAATCTGGATTCTCCGGTTTATGCTTCTGTAAATACTGTTGCATAATCCTTTCCAGCAATTCATTTGCTTCTTCATTGATTTCTGCCGCTTTTTGTCTCAACTGCCCTAAATGAACCAAATGATAATACCTTTCCGGCTGGTTTTCTTTCAGATACTTTTTCCATAAATCTCCGTATTTTCCTGAAAAGGTATTCTGCATTGCTTCTGTTTCTTCTTCGCCAATACGGATATTGGGATATAAGATACCGTCTTTTTCTGTGTAAGTGCCACCCATTTGTTCAAATATTGATAATTCTTCTTTCTGCCTACCCATAACTTTATCCTCCAATCATCTGTTTCTATCGTGATTTTTCCGCTCTTTTAGCTGAACGGTTATGAATACCTGTTTGTTTTTCATGCCAATCCCTGACCAATTTTTCTATCAGTTCCACTTTCTGCTTTGGTGTGAAATCTGCGGGAAAATACTGCGATAACGAATCTGCCCTAATCTTAATCTGTTCTCTCTGATTTGCTTTTTCCTCTCCCAAAATATCATACATTTTATCCATATCAATCCCCTCTGACTGACTCAGGCGTTTCATCCGGTTTGCCTGTGAAAGAGACGGTGTACACTGCTCCAAATCCATTACCGCATGAAGCTCATACTGTTCCTCTTCTTTCAAATAAGAAAGTTCCACTGCTATGGTAAACGCTATTTTCCCTTCATCCACCATATCAAGAATCTTGGGAATAAGATTTGTCAGACGGATATACCTTGCAATCTGGTTCCGGCTCTCCCCAACCTGTTTTGCTAAAAGTTCATCAGAACGGAGTATTGACTTTCCGTTTTCCCCCATATCCTTTGACAGCTTCGTCCCAACTTGGGACAAAGGTTCAGTAATTTTCTTTCCCTGTTGCTTCATGGCTTCCAGCTTCATTTTATAGGCATAAGCTTTCTCGCTAGGCTTGATATGCTCCCGCTGTAAATTACTATCCACCATCGCTATCGTCGCTTCTGAATCATCCATCTGCACAATCATCACGGGAACCGTGTCTATGCCTGCCCATTCGCTGGCTGCTTTTCTTCTGTGCCCTGCGATAATTTCATACCCTGATCCAGTTGGATTTGTTCTTACAATCAAGGGAACAAGCACTCCCTTATCCTCAATACTCTTTGATAATTCAAAAAGCTGCATGTCATGCTCTACCTTGAACGGATGCCCCTGAAAATCATGCAGTTCGCTGATCTTTACATTTTCCGTCTGTACATTGTGGTCGAAAATCCCACATATACTCTTGCCTGTCTGCTCCATCTGTTTGTCCTCCTACTTTTTAATTTGATTATCAAGGTGTCTGATGAATGCTGGCAGTTATAATCGAGTAGGGAAGATTTATCTTCCCTACTCGCGCGCCGGACGTCCGTCAGCTTGCTGACATTTTCATTTGGACGCCCGTGTGCATCAAAAAGACCGCCTGCTCCATACCACAAAAATATAGAAAACAAGCGGTCTAAATGCGAACCAAACATTCGCATGACTTACCTATTATTCAGTTGTTGATAAGATTTTTCTGTAATGATTGAGTTTGTGAACGATACATTTTTGTGTCCACTCATACGAGTTCCATAACTACGGACACTTTAATCTCGTGAGAAATCTCTTTTTTCAGGATAGTCTTATGACTATCCTCCCGATATTTAGGTGTTCGGTTAAACTTAAAAATCCTCGCAAAGTGCGTAAATTCAAGGATTTCTACGAATTCTTCCTTTGCAGACAACAGACAACCTCCACATGCCCAACCCAAGGAAACATATCCACCCCCACTGCACCCTCCGCTTGATATCCTTTCTTTTGGAACCAACCTAAATCTCGTGCCAATGTTTCAGGGTTGCAGGAAATATAAATTACCCGCTTTGGTGACACTGCCGCCACAGCATGCACAAACGCCTTTGTGCTTCCGCCTCTTGGCGGGTCGAGTACGACCACATCTGCCCTCTGCCCTTTTTGCGACATATATGTCATATATTCTGTAGCATCTGCTGCTACAAAGTGGATATTTTTCATATTATTACGCCGTGCATTTTCTTTTGCGTCTTTTACTGCCTGCTTATTCAGCTCTATGCCAAGCACATTTCCTGCCTTCTGTGCCATTACCATGCCGATTGTGCCAATTCCACAGTAGGCATCTATTACTGTTTCTGTGCCGGTAAGCGCTGCCATTTGGACAGCCTTTTTATATAAAGTCTGCGCCTGTGCGGCATTTACTTGATAAAAAGAGCTGGGCGAAATCCGGAAACGCAGTCCACACAGCACGTCCTCAATATATCCCGCACCATACAAAGTCTGGTTTCGTTCCCCCAGCACAAACGTTGTCTGCTGATCGTTAATATTCCATACAATGGTGGTAATTTCCGGATGCAGCCTGCGCAGTTCTGTAACAAAATGATTTTTATGCGGAAATTCTGCACAGCCTGTAACAAGAACTACCATAATTTGTTTGGTTGACATTCCCTTGCGCACCAAAATATGACGCATTACGCCGCGTCCAGATTCTTCATTATAAACCCATATTTTAAATGAACGAATAAGAGCCGTCACCGTCTGTATAATCGCTGAAGCCTGCGCATCCTCAATGATGCAGTCCTGAATCGGAACAAGTGTATGTGTCCCCTCCTCATAAGTACCTGCGACAACCTCCTCCTTGACTCTGCCAAAAACCGCGTGCACTTTATTCCGATAGTGATAGGGATAATACATTCCCACCATATCCTGCACCTTGCAAAACGGTTTTAGATTCTGCGAAAGCCACTTTTTCTTTGCCGCAAGCTGCTCCTCATAATTCCCCTGCCCAAATTGACAAGCACCACATCGCTGTGCATATGGGCATTTCTCTTGTTCCATTTTCCACTCCCCCTCAATATTTTATGTATTTTATCAAAAAATCTGTAATAGCTTATGTAGGTCTGCGTATTTACTGCACTGACCGTAATAAAATGTAGTGGTTGGAGGTATCCAGCCCATCGCGAAGCGATTTCCAATGATTGGATACGTAACAGTTCAATGGGTTATCTAAACTGTTACAAAAATCTCATCAATATATGCTAAATACTGCTCCATAACACTTGTATTCGAAAGTTCCTTTAACATATTTGCGGACTCTCGAAAATACCATTCCTGCTTCAGCTTGTCCTTCTGATTAAATTTATCCCAGCACACTTCCTGGCAAAGCCTGCGCTCACGAACCAAAGATTCCGCATTTGCAGTTTTATCTGCCAATGTAATTACTTTCACTTCACGTGGCATATCCCGCAGGCGCAGCAAGGATTCCTGCTTGCGGATTTCCCATGTATCCGCCGCTGGTCTGTCATGACGTTTATTCTCCGTTTCTGCTTCTACCAAAAAAGCAACCCGCTCCCCGAAGCCCTGCCGGATCTCGTCAATCGTTACCGGCGTATCCTCCACTGTATCATGCAGAATCGCCGCTGTCAATACCTCTCTATCTTCTGTCAACTCCATTGCATAATTCATCGTTGTAATAATGTGCGTAAAATACGGAATATCCGTTCCCTTTCGAACTTGTCCTCTATGTGCCGCCGCTGCAAAAGCATATGCTTTATATAACTGCTGATCCAATCCTTCTACTCGTGGAAAAAGAAGCGGCTCTCCTTCCTCCTCCTTATATCGGCAAATAAATTCGCCGCCGCCGCATTTCACAAAGCATGGGCAGCCGCGTCCGCAGACATACTGGCCTTTCTTATAATTGAGTTCCCCTGATACCGCCCTACAGTAAAAACTGCCTTCGTTGTCCGCTGTTACAATATGCGTCATATAGCTACCTCCGAATATTAATCCTTCTTGGTAAACTCAATAATCCAGCCTTTTGTTTCACTGCCGTCGTGATACTTATAATTTCCATACTCCATGCGACAAGTAAACGATACCCCTTGTTCTGCCTTAATCTCACCGACAATTTTTTCCATATGCTTTTTCATTTTTGTTTCGTCGCTGCCAATCGACGCGCTTTTGTAAATGGTTCCAAAAGTTTTGATATCGTAGCGAATCGCGCGGTTCATCGCCAATTTTAAGTCTTTTTCACTGCGAAATGGGCCTGCCAGCGAATCGCTTAAATATTCGTTGCGATAATTAATAAGATACATCTGCATGGTCATTGCCGCTACTTTTGCATCTGTTTTGGATAAACTATCATATGTTGTTTTTAGTGTATGCCCTGTTGACTGCAAAATACAGTCATCCATTATCGCATATCCCATTAAATAGGAATCCATATATTTCAGATAAGTATTTGCGTCCATATCTTCTACGTCGTCCACATCGAAATCACTTAACTCCTGATTTTTGTAGAAAGAAAACGTTCCCTGTGTCAGCTTTTGGATATTTGTCCCATTGAGCGCCGCGCCTGCTGCTGCAATCTCACGCTGCTCCAGCCCATTTCCTGGCACATAATAAGTTCCCTCTAACGATATCCGAAACCAGCCATTTGAAGTAATCCCTGTCACATTTACTGGCAAATCCTTTGCAATTGTTGTCACCAACTTAGAATTGATATCAGGACTTTCATAAACCTTTGTATTATCATTGCTATAAAGCACTGCATTTTTATCCGTCACTGTAAAATTCGCCGCGTAAACCGTTTCCATACTACCAAAACCATCTGATAAGTTTCCGCCTGCAGATGCTGCTGCCGATACGGTCATTACCGCCGCCGCAAGTGCCGCCGCTGTTGTCTTGAATCCTTTTCGTACCATAATTCCTCCGTTCCTGCCGCGTCTATCCCCATATCTATAATTCATAGAAAAGCGAATAAACGCAGCGTGCCCAATCCTAAACCGTAAACTCCTTTATTCTTTATCCTAAACGCAAATTTTATTTGCGTTTACCTGCGCCGACCGCATGCCGCAAAGCAGCTAAACTCCTTTTGCGGTCGTGTGCAGCAATTATAGCAAATGACAAACACTTTTGTCGTTTACTATATTCTTTTATCGCCAGATTCCTACACGGTTTTCCGGCGCCACATACATTCCATCTGTTTCCTGAATATCATATATTTCATAAAATGCATCGCAGGAACTTAACACTGCATTCACGCGGATTTTATTTGGCGAATGGGTATCCGTATTCAATAAATACATCATAAAGCTCTCGGTATCCTTACACGCCCAGTTGTACGCCATTTGTCCGAACGCGTCGTCTAGCGCTTTCCTGTCGTCTTTTATAATAGAGGAAATACACGTAATTGCGCCCAAATCTGCAATATTTTCCATAAGTGTTAATTCTCCGTTTACCTTTGAACCCATAATTTCATACTGATTATAATAATTTACAATGGACTTGGAAAGCTCCTGATACTTCTGCATTTCTTCGTCTGTCCACCACACGTTATAATTGCCGTATTCATCATAGAGCGCACCACTTGAGTCAAAAGCATGGCTGACTTCATGTGCAATTACATAGCCGATTCCGCCTAAATTCGCGCCGTCACTGTTGTTTCTATCATAAAAGGGGGCTTGCAGAATCGCCGCCGGGAAAATAATTTCATTATTTAAAGGATCATACATTGCATTGATTGTTTGCGGCGTGACATCCCACTCGCTTCTGTCAACAGGTTTGCCAAGCTGGCTTAAACTATCTTCAATTGCGACATTCATACTCACCAGTACATTGGATAACAGGCTGCCGCCCTCAGAAATCGGTGTTACCTGCATCATATCCTTTGCCTTGGGCCACTGGTCAGGATAGCCAATTTTAACTTGCATCGTTTCAAGCTTACGGATCGCTTTCTGCTTCGTCGCCTCACTCATCCAATCCTGCCGTTGAATAATCACTTCATATTCCTTTAAAATCTGCGCAATCATCTGCTCGACATCCTCTTTATCCGCCTGCGAGAAATGTTCTTCCACATAGATGGTTCCAAAGTCCCACGGAAGCAAATCCTGCGTTAAATTCATCCATATTTTCTCATTGCCCCAGCTTTCAGTAATACCATACAGCGCATTCTGCATATCGTCATGCAGCTTTACATACGTTTCATTACCATATTCTGCGACGTCATTGAGCATAACAAATGTAGAGTAGTCCTTTAACGCCTGCAAATTCTCCTCTACCAGCAAGGAATTGATTTTTTTTGCCTGCTCCACATCCATTACAATATATTTATCCTGCCCGTCAACCCGCAGCGTTTTCAACATTTTACTGACATCTACATTGCTGTATAACTGCTGTAATTCGTTAACTGTAAAAACATTGTAGGTAAGCGATGGATCGTATAATTGTTCTTTGGTCAGGGTCGAACCGCAGATATCGCGCAACAGCCGTTCAATAGAAGCTGTCGCGTTTTCTGCCTCACTCTCATTCATACCAAACTCCCCAAGCATATTGTCAATGTAATCCAAATACATAGAAACATACTCCTGCGTATTCTCGCCCTCAATATACTCCTTTCCAATCAATGTATCGGCATACATCATATAAACTGCATACTGGTTGGAATCTGCTTTATCCTGCATAATCGTATAACCGCCAACAATACTGCTGAACCCGAACTCACCACTTAATTTTGCCAGTGCATCTACATATTCTGGAATGCTTTGCGCATTGCGGATACTATCCATATGCGGCTTTAAAGGTCCCAGCCCTGTTTCATTGCGGTTTTGCACATTGGATACACACTCATATAAATCCTTAATTTTCTGTTCGCTTGTGCCCTTCTCGTAAGTATTGGTGTCAGCCGCCAATTCCTTAATAATTTCCTCCATTTCGCTGCTTACCATTGCATTCAGTTCCCCAAACCAATCCCAATGCGCATCCGTTGCCGCAAGCTGAATTTTATCCAATAACCTTTTATTGACAAATTCGTAGTAATCATCCTGATAACGAAGTTCCTGTGCATCTGTGTTCTGCCCATTTGCGCTAGAAACAACTGATTCCTGATTATCTTTTTGGGTATTGGATGTTGTTTCCTCGTTATTCGTCTGGCTCTGCTGTCTGCCAGGCTGCCTTCCTGCATCGCCGCAGCCTGCCAATTGAATTATAAGCTGCATAGCAATCAACAAAGCCAATAGTTTCTTTTTCATAAATCAATTCCCTTTCTTTTATCATTATTTCCTATTTATGTTCATAAACCGCTAACTAGTGCATGAATCACTAAATAATATATTATACTAAAAATAGCTAAAGTACAATAAGACAATAAAAAGTTAATGATTAAACATAACTGTTTTCTCCTGCCAATGTCTAACGCACCACAAAGTTCATTTGCAAATCTGAAAAAATCCCTTTTAAAAACCGAAAAATTTCCGAAAAGGTCTTTCCTTTTGCCTGAAAATATATATAATAGTAAATGTATTTTGTTGCTCCTGCAAATAATGCACTATCGTATCAAAATACTAAAATAAAAATGTGTATAAGCAAAGGAGTTTTAAGTATATTATGAATGTTCTATTTTGGACTGTGCTTCTATTACTAATTATTGGCAGCATATCTGCGTTGTATCTGCTCTCTATTATGCCGCGGCTGCGCGGACGTCCTGACTATAAACCATTTTATGGACATATGTATGCTCACAGAGGGCTTCACAATATGAACCCAACACTTCACCGTCTAAAAAATTTAGGACAAAATTTAGGACAAAATATTAATATTCCACATAATCCAGAGGGAGATTTCCCAGAAAATTCCTTTGCTGCAATAAAACGAGCAGCAGATTTAGGATATGGCATAGAATTTGACGTGCATTTAACAAAAGATGACATTCCTGTCGTTTTTCATGATGACACACTTCATCGTATCTGTGGCGTTAAAGGGAATCTTCGCGACTATACTTTTGCAGAATTGCAGCAATTCCGCCTGCTTGGCACCAACGAAAAAATTCCTGCTTTTACTGATATCTTAAAAATGGTAGACGGACGTGTCCCACTGATTATTGAATATAAGGTAGAAAAAAATGCCAATAAACTTTGCAGCATCTGCGACGGAATTTTGCAGCAATATAAAGGTTCCTACTGTATAGAATCCTTTCATCCGCTCGCTGTACGCTGGTACCGCAAGCACCGCCCTGAAATTGTGCGCGGGCAGCTATCCGAAGATTTTACACGCCAGCATTTTAATATTCCTTGTTTTCTGCTGTCGCACTTAATAGGGAACTGCTATGCCGCACCAGATTTCGTAGCGTACAACTGCAAACATAGAACAGAACTATCCAGAAATATCTGCCGCAAACTCTACAAAAGTTTAAGTGTTGCATGGACTGTACGCTCCCAAGAGGAATTGGAAAAAATTTCACAAAGTTTTGATTTATTTATTTTTGAAGACTTTATCCCAATGCAGCGCTCCTCTTAAACCAATTTTCTTGCTGCAAAACAGTTGGTTACGTAGGCAGTTTCTTCTATATTAATGTGTATTTTTGTTTCAAGACTGTAAATTATTACCAATATGCATTTTAAGTGTGCATTTTAAACTTGAAAACGTGCATTTTGTTTTATTTTTCAAATTATACTATAACTTTTTAATAAAATAAATACGAAATTTTTTATAATTTTTACCAATATCTTATTGGGAGTCTTTATGTTATAATGACCTTGTTATATCGGATTATGGAATTTAACGGTATGCATTTTGACTTCCCGGTATTGACAACAGCTTCTCAGACAGCAGATTTGGCTTCTTAAGTTTGACAGCAGTTATAACAACAGAATTTAGCTTCAGGATTGACATTTTAGTATGGGCATCAGTTTTACAGCAGGTTATTGGGACAGTTTTATCAGCAGTTTTCACAACATTGGATTATGCACCGGAATACCATAAGTATAACATAGGCTTCTGCATTTATGCAGAAGCCTTTTTTACATAAGTTTTACTTATCTTATACTGCTTAGGAATTCTCAAAAAATAACTTTTAATTCCACTTGTCTTTTTCTCCGAGAGCACCACTCAAAAATCAATTACATAGCCCGCTATGCGCCTGATTTTTGAGTGGCACTCTCGAAGAAAAATCCTACGCGTTATTTAAAAGTTATTTATTAACAGTTCCTAACTACATAACGCCAGCCATATCCGTTTAACCAGTGCGGTATGGTAAATTCTGTGATTATATAGTATAAATATTATCTTTACCAATTTTAGAAAATTTTATTAATTTTTCTAAATTCTCAAAAAAATCTTTATTTTTACTTGAAATTATCAATAAAATTCGTTATTATTAAGATAACTACTAAGTTTTCACGTTCCCCGCGTGACATTTTTGGAATGGATTCTGAATGTAATAGTAGTAATTCCCCCAAGTGGGTGAGTGACAGGAGGTCCCACCGATGAAGAATAAAGCAAAGGAAATTCGATTTGATGAATTAAAAAATCATTTTGACGCAATTTCACAAGAAGTGAACCAAAACGGCGAAACCGTTACGTTGACATTAGGCAGCCGTAAGGTTTTTATTGTGTCCGAGGAACAGTACGATAGTATTTCTCGTTTTGTTATTCCAGCACATTCTCACAGAAATTTAACATCATTATAGGCTTAACAAAGCAGGATGAAGGGTAGACAGATGCATGAAGAAACTGTAAAACAGGTTCGTTATTATTTTATCTCAATAAACGAATCTGTTTTTCGTCTGTCCTGTTTTGCAGCAATATTATCGAAATTATCCAGGAGGCGGCAGGTATGATAACTTTAACAATGAGATCAAAAGGCGCAGTTGACCGCAATACCCTATTGTCAATAAATAAACTCACAACAAAGGGCATACGCAATATCGCTACATCAACAACATCGCCCGCTCCAAACCAAAGCAGTTCGGTACCTACGCCAAGCAGACCTGCTCCGATCTCTCCAAACAGAACTGCTCCGGCAGCGTCTGTTCTGCCCAGAAGTTCAATCACACCACCAACACCAAAACCGATTCCGCCACTTTTTCATACGGTACAAAAAGGCCAGAAAGCACCGCTGTCTTTAGACGATGCCTGCAATGCAGTTAAAGCTTGTTTTGGCTGGAATACCACCAATGCGCAGTGTGATGTTGATGTTTCCGCATTTTTGCTCGGTGCTGATGGAAAAATATTAGGCGATGATTGGTTTGTATTTTATGGGCAGTCGCAAAGTCCAGACAATAGCACGCTTTTCCAAAGTACAGTTTCTTCGGATCGCGAGGCAGTCTGCATTGATTTTCAAAAATTAAATCCACGTGTACAAAAAATCGTGTTTGTACTAACCATCAATGAAGCATTTGAAAAACGCCTTCATTTCGGAATGTTAAAAGATGCTTATATCCGTATTTTAACACCCGATGGCAGGAAGGAATTGGTTAGCTATCAAATGACAGAGTATTATAGTAACGTAATTTCTATGATGATCGGCGAACTTTATCAATATAACGGTGCCTGGAAATTTAATGCCGTCGGAAACGGCGTTGCCAAAGATTTAGCAGGATTATGTGCACTGTATGGCGTACAGGTGTGCGATTAATTAGTGTCTGCAAAAGCAGGCGGACGGGAGCAAAAAATGTTAACATTTGAAACCATTAATGAATTAACCTTAAAGATAACTTGCAGCGGAAATGATGTACTGTATACAAAGGCAGGCTCTTTTATTGCTGGAGAAAGCATGGGCGGCAAAAACTACAGCTTTGAAAAACTGCTGCTTGGGCCGCAGAATAATTTTGCACAGGCAGCACTGGGTTCCTTGCTGCGCCGCGTTACAGGTGAAAATCTACCACTGATGAAAGTAACATTTAACGGCAATTCTGTTACTTATTATGCCAACAACAGCCAGCATATCGTGGTATACCAGCTTGCCGTCGGCGAAGTAGTTTCCGTTGAGTCAGAAAATATATTAGCATTTACCGATGACTGCAAATATGATGTCCGTTTTATCGGCTGCGGCGTTATTTCACAGAAAGGGCTTGCCACATCCACCCTGACTGGAACAGGAAGAGATGCTTATGTTGCCATTCTCTCAGATGGCAATCCCATTGTATTAAGCAATATCCAAAGCCGCAGTACCATATCCGTTGATCCAGATGCCGTAATCTGCTGGATGGGGCAATCCGGCTACTGTGACCCGCAAATCCGCACAGATTTATCATGGAAAAACTTAATTGGACAGGCATCCGGAGAATCCTATGCCTTTGAATGGAGTGGCAGTCAGCCCGTATCCGTTATAGTACAGCCTTCCGAACGCAATGGCGGCATCCGCGTTGGCATTGACTAAAATCACTTGTACATAATCAAGTAGGAAAGTTTACTTCCCCTACTCGCGCACCGCCGATGCGCCATTTTAGTGACATATTTCCTCTGCATTGGCGTGTGCACAAAAGAGCTGTCAGAAAATTTTATTTCCCGACAGCTCCTTATTTTTGTTATGCCATATCTGTTATATTTTTATCTCTCTTAGTATCTATCTAATAATGCGAGAAAACATTCTTATCTTCATAAATAATTATGTTTGTCGGCTTTTCCTTTCAAAATAACCATCTATTTCCCGTTTGACTTCCGCAAGCGGCTGCGTCTTTAATAGATATCCCGCTGGTTTCAGCGAAATAACCTTTGTTACACTTTCCTTATCGGTTCTACCTGTTAGGAAAAATACTGGAATATCCGCAAAATCTTTCTCCGAGCGAATCATTCCCAATACCTGACTGCCATCACATACCGGCATTTCATAATCCATTAATACCAAATCTGGTCTATCTAGTGTAATACAACGAATTGCAGACATCCCCGATTTCGCTACTCCAACCTCATATACACTTCCTAACAGTTCCCGCATTGCCTCCAGAACAGTATCCGAATCATCTACCACAAGCACCTTTTTCTTTCCTGACGGCTTTTCTCCGCCATCCAGATACTTTTTGACCTCTACCATTGCGTTTTCTGCCTGAATAGAAACAACATTATCTGTTCTTAACAGATGCGGAGCAAATACACAATAGGCAAAATACCCTTCACCCGTATCAAACAATTGACTAAACTGTGGATTGTTTCTTTCAAATATTCGCTGAAACGCCTCATACGCCAACAGATTCTCATCTTTTAACTCAAATTTATCTGCATTTGCAAAATGTGCCATAACAGAACTTACAAACTGCTGCGACGTATAACGCACTGCATTCATTAGCATGACACTGACTTCTTCCGATTCGCTGTCTATCATTGCTCCAATCGTATTCATAATCAGCTTTTCCTCAAAAACCAAAGCTATCTCTAACTGTTCGCCTGATTCTGCCACAAAAACCAGTCTGTAATAAATACCATTTCCAAACTTTTCTCCGCCGTAACAGTCACTGACTACCTGTGCTTCTAATTGGAACATTTCATTTAGATACTGAATAATCACCTGACGCATTGCTACTTGTTCTTCTTCTGGCAAAAGTTCCTCCCATTTGCTAACCGTTTTTCCGTTAATTGCGCGATCCTCTGTCAAGGTATGCCCCAAAAGCCATCCTGCACAAACACCCAGAAAATGATTCATTGCATCCTGTGAAAACTTTGTACGTGTCAACTCCATTTCCAGCGCTGGAAGTGTTTTTTTACGGAAATTATCATGCAGGCGTCGGTGCATTTCGAACCCTTCATAGCTGATAGACGCCATATATGCCTCCTCCTCCGTAAAATGCTTCATTGCATGCTCCTTAAAATATTTAATTCCTTCTTGATAGACCCATTGACGTTTTTCATCCTCGTCCTTATTTGCAAACAACCTGTTTAAAATACTGAACAGTTTCTTATGCTCTTTGTCAACAAAGTCAATTCCAATGTTATACCGTTCGTGCCAAACTAACTGCCTGCCCATGCGATTTTCTCCTTTCTGACAGCATTCGATTATTTGGTATGACTGCCTTTTGTTATTTGTTTTTTCACCTAAATCACATCTCTTATAATTTTAGTACAAATTTCCTATAAAATCAATGGGACAGCTACATAAATTATATTATGCGGCTGTCCCAACTGTGTTACATTCCCTTATTAAATTCAAGCAATTCCTTAGACATTGCCCCACGCTCGTACACCTTGCTAAGCTGTAACGCATCAAGCCATGCAAACACCGCTTCGCGGTTGGTTTGACGCCTCTTAACCTCTGCATGTTCTCACAAATTTTGCAGCGCAGTGCAAAGTTCTGGGCTAAACTATAACTTCTCTAACATTTATTTTACAGATTCACTTGATAGGCCTTCACCTTTTTCTCTAACGGATTCTTTCTTATAACATATGGTGTACATAAGTGCAGACAAAAGGAACGCCAGCAGCACATCCAACATAGAATGCTGTTTTAGCAAAACTGTAGAACAAATAATGCTTACACCAAGTCCAAGCATTGCAGCCTTAATCACTTTGTGATTTGCAAAGCACCTGCTTCTCCACACAGCAATCATAATCGCAATAGAATTATATACATGAATGCTGGGAAGTACATTGGTTGGTGTATCTGCAATGTAAAGATTTTTTACTAAATCAATAAAAATATTGTCGTGTTCAAAGGTTGTCGGCCGCAGATGATGACCATTGGGAAATACCGCTGATATCACAATAAATATTGTCATTCCTGCAATTAAAAATTTCACAAGTTTATCTGCTTCTTCCTTATCCTTAATGCCTAGGAATACAACGGTAAGCGCAACATACGCAAACCATAACAGGTAGGGCACAATAAATATTTCACAAAACGGAATATACTGATCCAGTCCAAAATTAATCACATGATATGAGATATTCCTCTGTTCTAAGTAGAAAAATGCCGCCAGATAAAATACTGCATAAACTGCCATAACAGCCAGCGACTGATACGACCGGATAAAATCTATGCAGGTCTTTGCAAATGTTTTTGCTTTACTTTTCATAATTTCCTCTCTCTCCCTTTTGCATCATGCAAAAATATGTTTCACTTTCTTCACAGTGAAATCATTATATTCTATCAATTGTGCAATGTCAACTTGTGTACGTAAATTTTAAGAAATCTTAAAAAAATATGCACAACAAACAACGTTTTTTGTTCGGAACAAAAAATGCAAACATTTTACCAAATGTTAATCATTATTTTTGTAACTATTTTTGTTGTCTTTCCATAAAATGATGTTTGATTATTTGGCAAATATGCTGTACAATAAAATCGTTGAGAATAGATTTGTTTCGGATTATTTTTTTGGAGGGATTATTCCATATGAAGTTTGATATGCACTGTCACACACAGGAAGGATCTTTGGATGGCAAAATTCCAGTTGCAGAATACATACGCCTGCTGAAAGCGAAAGGGTTCGGGGGGATGCTTGTCACAGACCACGATTCCTATAACGGGTTTCGCACATACCGCGACCGCCATGCAGATGCGTTTAAAGATTTCGTTGTTTTAAAAGGTATTGAGTATGATACAATTGATGCCGGACATATTTTAGTAATTATGCCGGAGAATGTCAAGTTATTAATTTTAGAATGCCGCGGTCTGCCCGTGAAAATGCTGCAGGATATTGTACACCACCACGGCGGTATTCTTGGGCCGGCACACCCGTGTGGTGAACGTCATTTAAGCATTACACGTACCCGTCTGTATAAAAAGCACCCTGAGATTATGGAAAACTTTGATTTCTTAGAAGGTTTTAATTCCTGTGAGTCGCCAGAATCCAACGCTGCTGCTGTCCGCCTTGCAGCTACACATAATCTACCAATGCTTGGTGGAAGCGATTCCCACCATACAGACTGTGTAGGGACTGCCTATACAATGGTTCCTGATACCATTGCCTGCGAATCTGACTTCATTGACTGTATTAAAGCCAAACACCCTATTAGTTATGGCGGTTATTACTATCATGGCACAGTAAAAAGCAGACTTGGTATATTCAATCATGTACTGGTAGAATCGTTTTGGTTTTATAACCGCTTTGCCAGCCTGTATCGCCACCATAGAAGAAAATTGGCTATGGCTTCCTTAGAGCAGTAATAAACAGATAGTTACAATTGATGCACACAAAATGCCAAAAACAGGCATTTGGGCGCTGGCTTCAACGCCATGCAGCAAGTGCATGGCACGGGTATGAAAAGTAAAATCAGATACCAAATTTTGTTAAAAAATAGATTGAAATACTTGCATTCATACTATAATTGTATTATACTTAAAAAAAGAAAATTAACGGGGGCAGTTTGCATAAACAGATTTATGCAGGAAAGGAGTCACTATGAATGTATCATCTTATAGTAGCTTATATCATAAGTCTGCCAATAAGACAAATTCAATATACGGTAAAATAGCCAGCGGGAAGAAAATCCAGTCGGCTGCGGATGATGCGGCGGGTCTTGCAATTGGCCGCAAAATGAAGAAGCAAAGCACCGGACTTGATGTAGGCGCTTACAATATTTCAAGCGGCATTGGTGTTGCCAATATTAAAGACGGCGCATTAGGAACAATGCAGGATTCCCTACAGCGGATTTATGAACTTAGCGTTCAAGCGTCCAATGGAATATATGGTTCTTCAGAGAAGCAGATGATTCAGGACGAAGTTGACCAGCTTTTGCAGGATATTCAGCGAAGCGCGGTTGGCACAGAATATAATAATATGAAATTAATGGATGGAAGCATGGCAGATATGCATATTGCCTCCAATCCTGACGGCACCGGCATGAAGATTCAGATGGAAAATGTTACGCTGAAATCTTTGGGCTTAGAGGGTTATAATGTTACAGGCGATTTTGATTTAAGTGCAATTGAATCCGCAATGGAGAAGATTAGCACTGCAAGAAGCCATACCGGCGCCGTGACAAACAGCATGGAGCATGCTTTCAATTACAATACAAGAGCATCTTTAGAGCTTACTGGCGCAAGAAGCCGCATTGAAGATTTAGATATTCCTAAGGCTGTTTCTGAACAAAAGAAAGATAAGCTCTTATCTGATTACCGCATGGGTATGCTGCAAAAGAAAATGAAAAATGACAATGTTATTGTAAAACAGCTATTCGGTGGTATGTAAATACTTTTTATTTTTCAATGATTTATCGCTTATAATCCTTTGGGATTACAATAATCAATTACATAAAATACTCTCTCTCTAGGCAGCATTATTTTGCTCGTGTTACTTTATTTTGTTCCTTTTTATGCCTAGAAAGGGAGTATTTTATTATGCCAAAATATTAAATATATTATAATAGAATAGCTATTATTTGAGAAAATTACTAATTGCACACTATTTTCACAAATGCGTGCATAATATAGCAC
>VSNQ01000042.1 GCA_009774395.1 Lachnospiraceae bacterium | reverse complement strand
GCAAATGCCCAACAAAGCAGCATAAGTACTGGCTTCGGGATTGGAAATGCGAGGCGGGGTTCACGGATTCAGGTAAATAAAATTATGTTTATTCTTCGGATGTTCGTATGAGATTTTTTAAAGGACTTGATCCGCAAGAGAAAATACCCAGCAAATATCAATAGGGAAACAATGCAAAAAGCGCACAAAATCCCCTACGAATTTGCTGCTATGACAGTGTTTCTTGCTGTTAATCTTTTACAAATGACAATACTAAACACTTAGCTTTTTCTCAATTAACCATGTACTACCCACAAACAGTACAACATCAATAATTCCAAAATATGCATAACTAACAATCATATGCATTGTTTCTGATGGAAAATGAATTCCAGAAATTGCATTTTCTACCTCCCCTGTAACCCAGAATAAGAAAAAATATGCAATTACAGTTAATAAACTTATTAATTTTCCGTGCCCTAAAATTGTATTAAACAGTGTGATTAAAAAGATAGCAAGCATTACAACAAACAGCCACAAAACAATCAGCCCAATAATTCCTTGTATTAAATAATTCCAGTTAATATCAATATAAAACATCCCTTTTAGCAATTCTTTTAACATCATAAACAGTTTTTTGACATTTTCAAATTTCATTAGATAAAATGTCATACTTGTGGCAATAACTGCGGTAAAGACAATAATCGTAACAATAATCTGCACTACCGCTGCCAAAATCTTAGCGCCTAAAACTTTATATGCAGGCTGCGGAACAAGAAAAAGCATATAACTTTGTTTTGTGCTTATATCTTTATCATATGCCAGCATACATTCAAATGCTTCATAAAAAATCGCGATTGTCATTAATAATCCCATAAGCCCCATAATAACGGTAGTATCATCCTGTCTGCCGCTAAGTATATAAATCCCGCAAAATAACGCAAGAACCCCCAGTGCAAGCGCAATTAAAATTTTTGAGAACATTTGCTTTCTTATTTCATATTTTAATAGTTTTAACATTTTTATCTCCCTCTTTCTATGAATAAATTTCTTTATATAATTCTACTATCGACTTGCCTCGCTCCTCACGGATTACCTCTGCGTCACCGAACAGTATATTTTTGCCATTTTTCATAAAAATCACACTGTCCACCACCGTTTCGAGTTCATCTACCAAATGGCTAGATACCACAATCGTTGTATCCTCACTAACTGCACTTAAAATTGTTTTAATAATTTTCTCCCTTGCAATTAGATCAATCCCATTTAACGGCTCATCCAGCAAAAACAGCTTCGCCTTGCGCGCCATTGTTACTGCAATTTTCATTTTTGCCATCATACCAGACGAAAGCTTTGTCACTTTATCATTCATGGAAAGATCCATCTCAGCAATCAATTTCTTGTATCTTGCATCATCAAAATCCTCAAAAAAATCCTTGTAATATTTCCCGACATCCTCAACGGTCATATAGGCATAAAAATATGGTTCTGTTGACATATAGGCGATTTCTTTTTTCGTTTCCACGCCAATTGGCTTATTTTTGTAGAAAAGTGTACCCTGTGTAGGTTTTACAATCCCTGATACCATTTTCATAAAGGTCGTTTTGCCGCTGCCGTTTGGCCCAAGCATTGCATAAATCCTGCCCTGCTCCAACCGCAATGTAACATCATCCACGGCAACCTTGTTTAAATATGTTTTTCTTAAATTAGAACTTTCTAACATTTTTTTATTCCTTTCTTTTTTAATATTTTATTTCAATATATATTTCCTTTGTGTTAACTTTTAACGTTTAGGAACCCTTAAAAAATTACTTTTCACTAGTTCCTTATATTTGCTTCTTTTCAATATTTCATTTCAGATTTGAGCTCTTTCGTGTTTCATTATTTATACTTGTCATTATTTATGCTTGCTTTTCACGTTTTTCCAAACTGTTCTGATATTACTTTCAGCAGTTCGTCTTTGGTAAATCCTAAGTCTTTCATTTCGCGGACAAATCCGTCTAGCAATTCTTTAGCCATTGCTTCCCGCATTGCCGTTACAACTGCAGATTCTTCCGTAACAAATGTACCAAGTCCTCTCTTAGTAAAACACATATTCTGCTGCTCCATTTCTTTATAGATTCTGACTGCGGTGTTGGGATTAATTTGGTATTGCAAGGCTAATTCACGTGTTGACGGCAGCTTCTCTCCCAATAGAAGCTTCCCCTGTATCATATTTTTTTTAATTTGATTAATTACCTGCAGGTAAATTGGCATATTGTTATCATACTCCAAAAAGTTCCTCCTCCTTTCGTTTGGTGTTCTGTATCCCTTGTCTTTTACTGCATTATTTAGGGTGCTTTTGTGTTTGAATGTTTTGGATTACTAGTGAACTATTTAGATAGTACACTAGTATTGAGAATATGTCAATATTTTTTACAAAAAAAATTATAATTTTTAAAAGTATTTATGTATTACGGAAACGGAGTTAACAATAACAATGCGTTAACCGTGGCGAAAAAATAGACTGCTTTCAGCAGCTATTATATAAAGCATGGGGCAAAAAGCCACTGTACAAGCCACCAGTTGCAATAAATATACCCGTATATATGAAAAAAACGCTTACTGAAGTAGATAAAAAAGCGCTTACCGAAACAATCTATCAAGCCGGCGCAAGGGAAGTAACTCTTTTAGATGCCCCTGCCAAACAGTTATTAGATATACTGCCCACATTGTACAATACAAAAGAAATGCAAAAGTTTAAAATGGTTATCGGCATTATGGCAGACGATCCAGAACGCTATATCCAAGAGCAGCTCTCGGAACTGCTCGAATATGCCAAACTTGAAAGCATATCCACTGAAAGAGTCCGAGAGCTGCTTGAATATACAATATATCCTGCTTAACAGTTAGGAACTGTAGAAAAACAAGTGACACATCTTGCTTGTCTATTTCTCCAATCTTGCAGGGCAAAAAGCCTCGCCGCAGCCCGCTATGCCTACGTTTTTTCCTACAATCTTGAAGAAATATCCTGCGCAATCTGAGCGCTTATTTTCCTACAATTCCTTAAATTTTCCGCGTAACCTGACTACATAACGCCAGCCGTATACGTTTAACCAGTACAGTAAAATTCTGGCGTTATGTAGTAAAGTTATTCAATACGATTATTCTCTTTTATTTCTCCACATTCCTCCCACATGACGTGCAAAATTTGCTGTCTTGTGGTTGTTCGGCGCCGCAGTTGGGGCAGATTTTATTGCCTTTAGCGGCAGCAAGCTCATGTCTTTCGCATTCGATATCGAGTTTTAAGTTGCTGATTAATTTCGTGAGTTCGGGATACATACGCATTGCCTCGTCAGGATACTCATTATATATCAAATCGCCCAAACGTTTATAGTAATCCTTCAGGTTTTTCTCTTTCTCGCGGATTTTCAGGTTCATTTTCGCCATTGTGGACATATCGCCCGCTTTCTGCCCTAACTCTCTGCCCGCATTTGAAATTGATTTCTTTGCCTTATTTAAAAAATCCATACTGCTACTCCATTTTCACATTTTTAAGCAATCCGAGGAATCTCCTATTGATACATTACTACAGTATCTCCCTCTTTTACCACTGTTTTCCCATCTGGTATAATGGTTTCCGCATTGCGGATAATCATTGCAATTAATACATCTTTTGGCAGGTTTAATTCACCGATACTTTTGTCACACCAAGCGTCTGTGCTCTCAATATGCCGTTCTTGCAATTTATCCGACTCGCTTGGAGTGTACGGCGGCACACTTAGAATCACATCATCGCCGACCTGAATATCAGTATCACCTTTCGTAATAATTGTTTCGCCGCCGCGTTTTATCATAATAGCAAGAGAGCCTGTCGGCATATGTACATCTTTAATTTTTTGATTCACCCAATTATGTCCCTTGGGGATATGCATACGCATAAGCTGGAAAGAAACTTCCTCCTGATAATCGTTGAAGGTTTTGCGCACATCTGCGTTTTCGTCAACCATCAGCAATTTGCGCGCCACAAGCGGAAGCATGGTTCCCTGAATCGCCACCGAAAACAATGACACCATAAATACAACATGAAACAAGTTATGCTGCATTTCAATGCCGCTTGCAACCGCCATAATTGCAAACACCGACGAAGAAGCGCCGCGCAGACCTGCCCATGAAATTAACAGGCATTGGGGGATGCTGCAGCGAAACGGCAGAAGCAGCAAAAAAACTGCTACGGGTCTTGCAATCAATGTTAAAAACACAACAATTGCAAACGCTGGCAGAATGACCTCCGGCATCTGATGCGGATAAGCCAGCAGCCCGATTAAAAAAAATATTAGTATCTGCGCCAGACTGGTTACGCCGTCAAAAAACGGAATTAGCGTCTGTTTATTCTGCATTTTACTATTTCCGATAATAATACCAAACAAATAGACACTTAAATAAGCATTACCTCCCACAGCACTCGTTAATCCATAGCAAAGCATTACCACTGCAATAATAAAAATGGTATCCAGACCTTCTGCTATCAGCTTTGTCTTTGTCAAAACAGTCAGTGTAATTCTCGCTTGTATAATTCCCATTAATACACCAAATAAAATCTGCTTCACAATCGTTGCGCCAAGAGGAATGGATTCTCCAACACCAATCATGCTAATTGCAATAATAGTAAGCAGGTATGCTATTGGGTCATTACTTCCGCTCTCCACCTCAAGAATTGACGCAGTGCCGCTCTTTAGATTTAGCTTTTTCTTTCGCAAAATCGCGAATACACTCGCTGCATCCGTTGAAGAAAGCACAGCGCCGATTAGAAAACTTTCCGCAGCGGGCAGATGCAGAATTCCCATACACAGCAATGCTGTAACACCCGCAGTAACAGCAACCCCCAATGTGGATAGAATAATGGACTTGGCTGCGACCGCTTTTGCCGCAGACCACTTGGTATTAAAACCGCCATAGAACATAATAAAGACCAGCGCTATTGAACATATATCCTCAGCTAGTTTAAAATTATGGAATGCTATTTCAAAAATCCCGTCGCTTCCAAACAGCATACCAATAAACATAAACAATATTAATGCCGGCATACCGAACTTATCTGAAAACTTTTCTGCTAATACGCAAAGCAATATTACACATGCTACAACTAAAATACCAAAAACCATTTATCCTCTCCTATAATATATGTAATTTCTGCCAAATCGTTCGGCCTTATATAAACCATAACAAATTATTTTGTCTGATACAATACTTATTTTACATTCTCTGTGTGTTCCTGTTTTTCTAATTCCTTTGGTTTTTTGCCGCTGCTTTCTCTCCATAATACCCAAACGCCTGCTATAGCTGCCGCAGCCATTAACACACTGGCCACAATATTTTCTACCATAGTAATACTCTGCTCCTTTCTCCATTTGCCCTCTATACGCCCAGCATAAATACTTTAATCAAACAACGATTTACCGTATTTTATTTTCCGATATACTTTAAAACCAATTGTGCCAAACAACATAATCACAATGCCAATGGAAGAAAAAATGCCAAGAACGGCGCCAATCACTGCCAATATCAATATTATAATATTCATAATCTACCTCTCCTAAAACAAAAATTGCGTACACAAACAAGCCTATGGCATTTACATAGGCAGACAACATTTTAATTTTAGGGGTGTTATTTTTTACCGTCCTTATTATGGATATATTTTAGAATTACTGTATTCGTATGCAGTTTTGGAATACGTAAGATATGTACCGCCGCATAAGTATTTGAAATTGTATTAGATCCAAGAAGTGTACACAGCAAAAGCTGCGACAATTCCCTACTACTTCTGTCACCAGAACGCTTTGCCATACTGCTTATATAGGTTTCCCCAATTCTTGACAGCATTTCAATCGTGCAGCCGTCACGATTATGTTCCTTTGCGTCTGCTGACACGATATGAGATTGTTCTCTATGTGCTGCTGTATACTCAAACAGGGAATCTGCACGCAAACCCTGTGTACACATTCCTGAAAAAACGATCAATATAAACAGCATAAAGCTGATTAGCCGATTATATTTTACCTTCACAACAGCCACCTCTTTTGTACTATAACACAAGAAAGACAAAAAATCTACAATAATTTAAGAATTTATTCGCTAATTTATACTTATGATCAGTAAAATTTGCCAAATCACCCGACTCATGTGCGAGAAGCATCGTAAATATGTGGTAAATTTGACCGCTTGAGAATATATCTGCCGCAAAGACAAAATGCCTGTAACAAAACTGCTGTATTTTGAAGCCACACTGTTTGGCACCCAACCCAAACTGCAGGCTTCTAGTCTGATCTGGAAATAATATGCAGCAATTTCGTTATACTATTACAGCGGTTTTGCCAAGGCATTCCTTTGGTTTTTTACTTTCTAACTTTTCTAACTATCTGGCAAGGATTGAAAAACCAGCAGCGACACCATAATCAATCTCATTACCTATATCGTGCAAACAGATATGGCACTTTTGCTGTAAGCGCTTCAATACCTATTTTACATCCCTCCTTGCTTACTAGATTTCTTCTTCATGTTACCAAATTCAATCAGATAGTCAATGCCTTTTGCATAATCGACATTTTTAAAACTTATTCGACGCTTTTTACCAATTTGAATATTCTATCTCTGACCTTGGAGGCCCTTTTTTGTGCCAGGCAAACACTATCACCATTTTTCATTATCAACGCATGATCCTTTATCACATCAACATAATAAAGGTTTACAACATAGCTTTGATGTGACATTTCAAAACCGTATATGCGCATTCTTACTGCAATTTCACTGATTTTTTCTTTAATGCAAATATAGGTTTTCTCAGCAGTAACAATCTTAACTTTTCTATTAAAATATTCAAAATAATAGATATCCATTACGGGAATCGGGAGTACCGTATTGCGCTCTGACAAAAACGATTCATAGCGTGTCCACAATTTCAACTGCACAAGCCGTACTGCTTCACTGATAATTGGATATAAGCTTTTCTTGGTAATCGGCTTTATCAGATAGCCATAGGAATGTACGCGATTTATCGCCAACATTATATTTTTGCTTGTATCTGCCACATAAATTATAATTCCATATGGCGAATTTCTGCGTATTTGTGTACCAATCCCAATCCCATCACTGCCATCTATTATCATCTCAAGAAAAATAATATCCATACTGTACCAGCTTTCCATCAGTTCTTTTCCCGATGAATAAATCTTTATCAGAAAATTCTCCTTTGTAATAACTTCAAATTCCAGAAGCAGTTTTCTTAAATGTTCCCTGTCATTTTTATCATTATCACATATTGCAATCTTAATCATAAACAACCTTGCCCTTTGGAACTTCGGAACTGTTATAGCATTAATCTTTACAGTTCCTTATATGATTTTGTGTAATAAATAACAAAAAACCCCCCGAAAAATCTCGAAAGGTTTATAAAATACATCGTCTCATTTAATTTTACTGCCTTCCTAACGCTCTGTTCCCTCCTTTAGTAATCTATTATACTCCTTCCATGTAATATATCTGCCACCCATACGTTCCAAATGTTCTGTATGAAATTGGCAGTCAATCATTAAAAATGTATTCTGTTCCAATATCCGTGCCAATCCAATCAATGCTGCTTTGGAACCATTCTCTTTCTCAGAGAACATACTTTCTCCGAAAAAGCATCTGCCAATGGAAACGCCGTACAAACCGCCTGCAAGAACACCATCTTCATAAACCTCCACCGCGACAGCATATCCTGCCTGATACAGCCTAAAATATGCCTCCTCCATTTCATCCGAAATCCACGTGCCCTCATTGTACTCTCGCTTAATCCGACAGCGATGCATAGTATCCGCAAAATCCCTGTTTAATACAATCTTCATTGCATGTTTTTTCAAATATTTGCGCATGGAATGAGAAATATGTATTTCATTGGGAAAGATCACAAAACGCTCCTTAGGGCACCACCATAAAATCTCCTCTCCTGGTGTGTACCAAGGAAAAATTCCGTGTGTATATGCTAACAGAAGCCGTTCTACGCACAAATCGCCCCCAACCGCCAGCAGCCCGTCAGAACGGGCACTAACCGGATTGGGAAACGATATTTCTTTTGGGTCTAAACGATAAACAGGCATACTTTATATTCTCCTAAAATCGTATCTGAAACGTGTCCTCTACTGCCGTCAAGCAGCAAGCACCGCCCTGCCTTAATGCGCCGAACAAAATTTCGTCCACCAGAAGTGGTTTTATCTCGCTCTGAATAACACGTTCAATCTCTCTTGCGCCAAATTCAATGCTAATTCCTTTGCTTTTTACAAGTTTTTTGGCTGCAGCGTCCACTGTCAATTCTACCTGCTTCTTTAACAGCATTTTTTGCAGTTCGCCTAGCTTCTTCTCTACTATCTGTTCTGCCATTTGTTCACTCATGCCATGAAATACAACAATACGGTTTAGACGGTTGCGAAACTCTGGCTGAAAGATCCGTTTCACTTCCTCCATAATTACATCCGCTTTTACATCCTGCCCTTGAAAACCGATTCCATGCTTTCCAATTCGACTTGCACCTGCATTGGAAGTCATAATAATAATCACATTGCGAAAATCCGCTTTTCTGCCTTGATTATCCGTCAGTGTTGCATAGTCCATGACTTGTAATAGAATATTGTAGATATCTGGATGTGCTTTTTCAATCTCATCTAGCAAAAGTACCGCATGAGGATTTTTGCGCACCTCCTCGGTCAGCAGTCCGCCCTCCTCATATCCTACATAGCCAGCGGGCGCACCTATTAATTTCGCCACTGTATGCTTTTCCTCGTATTCACTCATATCAAAACGAAGCAGCTTTATGCCTAATTCTTTTGCCAGACTTCTTGCAATTTCCGTCTTGCCAACGCCAGTAGGCCCGACAAACAACAGACTTGCCAAGGGTTTTCCCTCCTCAAGCAGTCCTGCTCTTGAAAACTTCACGGCATTCACTACCTGCGCAATCGCTTCCTCCTGTCCGAATACGCAATTTTTTAGACGTGGTTCTAATGTTGCAAGCGCCGCAGTTTCATCGCTCTCGACCACTTGCTTTGGTATATGACAGGTCTTAGATAAGATTTCGTCAATTAAATCTTTTTCTACTTTTTGAATACCATTCTTTTCAACAGACTGCATTTCCGCCATTGGATGTAGTCGTCTGTATGCACCTGCCTCATCAATTAAATCGATCGCCTTATCTGGCAGATAACGTTCATTGATATACTTCGCACTTACCTCAACTGCATACTCCAAAACGCCTTCCATATAGCGCACGCCATGAAACGCTTCATAAGTTTCTTTCAAGCCTTCTAATATCTGTATGGATTCTTGCATACTTGGTTCCTTAATATCTATATTTTGAAACCGCCGCACCAGACTTTTGCTTTTCTCAAAATGCTTTTTGTATTCCTCATAAGTAGTCGCACCGATAAAGCGGACGTGCCCTGCTGCCAAATAAGGCTTGAGCATATTGGAAATATCAAAGGTTCCACCATTTACCGCGCCTGCGCCAACAATATTGTGAATTTCATCAATATACACAATCGGCTTTTCCTCATGACAAATGCTGTCCATTACCCTTTTAAAACGTTTCTCAAAATCCCCACGGTATTGTGTACCTGCAAGCAGACTTCCCAAGTCCAGCGAAAAAATTTTCGCTCCCTGTAAAGGCTTTGGTACCTGATTCTGATTTAATAACCGCGCAAGTCCATAAGCGATCGCTGTCTTACCAACACCTGGTTCTCCGATATGCAACGGATTATTTTTTTCCTTGCGACAAAGAATCTGCATTGTACGTTCTAATTCTTCCTCTCTGCCAATCAGCGGATTTATCCCCTCTAACATATCATTTAAGCAGACTGCGTACTGTTGCCAAAAACCACCCTGTGTGCCTGTCCCAACATCTTCGTCCTCCTGCCACTCCGAATCGTAAGCAGTAGTTTTCTGCCACCCGTCCTCCTGCCAGCCATCTTCCTCCTGCCATTCACCACCATTTGGACTTGTACTTTCCCGACTGTTGGTCTGCCACGTTTCCCTTTGCTGCTTGTTATTCTGTCCTGCTGTACTATGATGTCTGTCTTTGTTCTGCCTGCCCGTGCCTTTCTGATTCACACGATTTTGATAGGCAATTTCTTCGTAAGCAATTGTCATTTCCTGCAAAATATCCGCCTGCTCTACACCCTGAACACGCATATAATATACAGCATAACTCTCCTCTAACAGATACATTGCCCGAATCACATGGGGCAGTTCCACCATATATTTCCCACTGTTCTGCGCTGATTCCCAAGCATATGTCAATACAACTCCCATCCCCTGCGAAAGTTCCGGATTGCATTCCATATTTTCAGCCAACGGCTCCATGTATTCATCGAGATAATTTCTTAACTGATAGTCCAGCTCCTTTATCCTTCCGCCGCAGTTCTCAAATGCCTGCGCAAAAACCTGGTTCTGACAAATCACATACAGCGCCAGTTCCGGCGTTACGATATCATATCGCGCGCTTTTTGCCATTGTAAACGCGCTATTGATAATTTCTGCCACCTCTCCTGATACACGCATAAATAACCCCCAATTTGTTACCGTCGCTCCTTGCCAAACGGCAACTCCTATTTCACATTCTCCCCAATAAAACACAGCCTTATAATGCAGCCTCTTAATGCAACTTCTAAGCACAGCCTTAAAAGCAACTCTTCCTAATGGTACTTCTAAAGTACACGCACTTCCCCTGCGGCATTTACCGCTCCTCAATCGTTAATCGAAATGGAAAACCTTCCTGTCTTGCCCGTGCCATAGCTGTCTGTACCTTCGTCATTGCGATATCATATGGATACGCGCCGACTGCCGCTTTGCCGCTATTATGCACCATTAGCATTAATCGCTCTGCTTCTGGTTCGTTTTTGTGAAAAATATCCATTAGAATCTCCACAACAAATTCCATTGATGTAAAATCATCATTATGCATAATCACTTGATAATGTTTCGGCTCCCTTATGTTTATCCGTGTCTTTTCTCTTGTTTCCCCCTGTATGGACATCGCTTTCTACCTCTTGTTTCATCTATATAACGCACCAAAATCCATTAATATTTTACCACTTAATTATGATAAAGTCACTGTTTTTTTACAAATAATTTCACAGACATAATACAATTTATACTGCTTAACCGTGAGATTTTCCATTTTCTTCCATAGAAAGTCTTGCCGTAATATCTACAATTATTCCAATCTACCATATTTTTTTATAAAGCTTTCGGAATAACACAAAGCATCATAATAGGAAAGATTAGGATAATATTCCCCTAATACCCATTTTCCGTGCATTGCCTTAGGAAGATTATGTATTCCGTACAGCAGTTTATAGGCACGGGCTTTTCCGTCAAAATCGTGCAGACTTTTTTGTACCTCCAACAAAAAATATTGCAAAAGCTGGTGAATTTTTGCCTCATGCTCTTTATCCGGCATAAATATATCTTTGCAGTTTAAAATATCTTCCTTTTTCTGTAAAATTCGCTGATAATTGGAGCAATTGCCTCTTTTACACAATGCCGTAAATTCTTTCCAAAACTGCTTGGAGCAGTCAATCCCCTTTCGTTCTTCTGCAATCATATCAAGAACAGACAGCCAAAAGTCCACTTCCCGCAGCAGTTCTTTGCGTTCGCCGATCCGCCAAAAACCACTGCGCCCCCCACCTTTTCGATACATAATGCCAATATCCAGTATCCAATAATATATACTTTGTTCCATTTACATATTCGCTTCCCACAACAGCACCAACATTTTATTCTCTTGCACTTCCCTTAATGATTCTTAACAATAACTTGGCATTTCTTTACACATTTTGGTTTAGAATCGCCATTACATGAGCATCCTCCATTTTCTGAAAATCATGATTTTCATAGTATTCCACTAGCGGCGTATTCTCTGCATGAAGCATTAAATATAAATAATCCTTATATTTTTCCTTTATCTGCGCCAATAGCTGCGTGCCGATTCCTTTTCCTTGATAGTCGGGATCAATCAACAGATAATGAACATAGGCTGTTAACTCGCCATCATCCATTGCGTTAATCAATCCGACCAAACGCTCCTTATCCCATGCTGTGATAACCGTTTCACAATTTCCCAGTGCCTTAACCAAACGTTCTGGATAATTTGCCGAAATCCAATGAACAGACTGAAATAATTCTTGTATCTGCTGTTGCGTATAATTTCTTGTGTCTGTATATGTAATTTCCATACCTTTATTCCTTTCATGCTATTTCAAATTATATTTATTATCATATGCCAGAGATTTCAGTATGTCAATGGATTCTTTGGTTTCAAACATTTGTTTGTTATAATAGAGTTCCATTATATTGTCAGAAATAAGTTGTAGTGAAAATGAAAGGAGAAGTTTCTAAGGTGTTTAGCATGGATTATAATAGACTCATGACATTGGACGCGGACAGTATCTACAGTTCAGTCTTATCAAACAGCTACATATCAAGCTATAGCAGCCTTTCACATTTTATTGTGAAACATACCAAACTATCACTGCATGCCCTCGCAAACTTTATCTTCCGTTTTTATTTATCCTTTGACAGTCTTTCTAATTATACGTTTTGCAATAATAATCCCCATACGCGGTTTTGTCATTTCCGATCATTTGGTTGTTGGTGGGATGAAATCCTGCGATTTCTAATGCTGCCCTGCGTTCTTCTGCCTGTGGAATCGCTTTTGTCGCAACTCCGATGCAGCCAAACAATTCCGGCAGCTGCGGCACAATCAGTTCCAAAATACAAATTATCTTGTCTTTTTTCTCCCAATCACTCCTTAAATCCAAACGCAATATCGCATATTGATTAAAAGCATCTGGATTCAAGTCATTTTTGGCATCCCTACGAAATGCTTCAATTGTACCAATTGGCTCTGTGCTTTGCTTATCCACAACTGCCCAGCGCACGAAATACCCCTGTTCATACGAAAAAAGCCAGAAATCAACTGCCTGCTGCATTCGTTCCAATGTTTCATAATAAAATGTATCCCCATTACAATTGTCAGAATTAAAAAGCGCAACTGCCTTGGTATCGGAATAAACCTGTAGCAGCGCTTGGGTATCCGCATCTTTGTCAATCGCCCGCAAAAGGAAATTTTCGTTTTCTAATATTGGAAATTCTTTGTATACGTCTTTATGCATCTGTTTACCTCCTTGCAATTGTTTGCCACTATAACATCCCAGCTTTTAGAAACTGTTCTTAAATATTATGGCATACTATATACGACATCTGTATGTCATAATTTCGCATAATCATACTGGGGGCGGAGGAAGGAGGCGCAGAGGTGTCTACAGTGAGCGACAGCAATGCAGTTCCAGTACAAAAGGCAGGTACATATTGCTCAATTATTAATGCACTGCCGTACAAATAACAAGTACAACGTCATCTATTTCGATAACGCTGTACCTGTCTGTGCATATAAAAGAATCAATTCTTCTGCAGAACGAATCAAGCGCTCACGGATATGCGGCGGCTCCAAAACCTCCACATTTTTTCCCAATGACATAAGAACGCCAATCCACCACTGTTCCGACTCTACGATATGCATTTCCAATATAGCACTGCCGTTCGCTCTCTGCTCTATCACATAGCCATTTAGATATTCTTTGATTCTATGGACTGCGTCTGCTTGACAAACCAAACGTACTTTTGTTGTTTTTGTTGTCCGACGTGATAAAATATCACATTCTTTGGCTATCTCCTCAGCTTTCCTATGTTGTTTAGAAAAAGGCTTTTCCAACACGTCAACCTCGCCCATGCGCACAAGTTTATAAGTTCTGTAATCTTCCTTTTCAATATTGTAAGCCAATAAATACCATGAATACCATTTATAAATTACAACAATCGGCTCCACTTCATGCTCCCTGCTTTCCCCGTTGTTGTTCGTGTAGGAAAAACGCAGTACTTTTTTGCAGATAACGGCATTTTGCAGTAATTGCAGCAGGTTTTCCCCGCCTTCACGCAATACGGAAAAATCCAAAATCAAACCCATATTTTCACTGGGTGAAATGGCTGTTATTTTTTCCAAAGCTGTTCCTACCTGCGTGTTATTGGTAACCGTTTTCAGCCCCCGCAGCGCTGTGGCAATATAAGAATAATCTTCCTTTGATGCCAACTGATTATTCATGCGGAAACTGTCCAATATCTCATAACCGCCGTTGCTGCCTGTCAGCGCAGTAATGGGAATCCCTGCTTGACACAGCAAGTCGATATCCCGCTGTATTGTCCGCACAGACACTTCAAACCGCTGTGACAAAGCAGATGCCGACGTTTTGCCATGATTCAGCAAATATAATGTTATCGCATAAAGTCTGTCCTGTTTCATAAACGTCTTGTCCCTTCTATATCTAAATAAACCCTTGCAATTCGAAATCAAGGCAGTCAAATGCTTCTATTTTTTCCCAGTCCTTTTCCAAGCATATTTCATCAATCTGCTGTGCTTTATAAAGTTCCTCCAATGAAGAAAAGTTATATTCGCCGCTTCGATCGTATCTGCCAATTCTTTGGAATGAACAGTGATCGTTATAAATAATAATCATATAATCTCTGCTGTTTATCCGTAGAGTCAATTCTGCTTCCCAGCCGTTTTCTATGCTTCGGTTTAACAGTGTTTTTATTGTTTCAAAACTGTATTGCGCCATTTTTTCCTCCGTTATTACTGTATAGCCTGCCGCTTCTTCTGGTTAATTCTGGAGCATAATGTTTGTTACAGACCCCTGCTTTCTTTATTGGTTTGCATCGTAGTTTTTGTCTATATTATAATAATGTTTTGCCTGTATGTCTACATTTTCATACTCTTTTTGATATGCACTTAAAATATCGTCATATGCCTTTGCCGTCTTTTGTAAATCTTGTGCGTTGTTGTATGAACCAGACGTATGAAAATACGGCTGCCAGTTTGCAGTCAACTCACAATCCTGCCGTCCTCAATATGAATCGTCTGATCGGTCAACTGCGCGATTTCAGGATTATGTGTAATCATAATAATCGTCTGTTGGAATTTCTGGCTTGTCATTTGCAGCAAATGAATCACATTATCACTGGTTCTGGAATCCAGATTTCCGGTAGGTTCGTCTGCCAGTACAATATCAGGTTTGGAGGCAAGGGCACGGGCAATCGCCACACGCTGTTGCTGGCCTCCGGAAAGATTGTTTGGCAGGCTGTAAATTTTTTGTTCCAATCCGAGCAGTCCGATAATTTCCTTGATAAATTTCTTATCTGGTTTTTGTCCATCCATTGCAATAGGGAAAACAATATTTTCCCATACGTTTAGGGTCGGTATCAGATTATAGTTCTGGAAGATAAAACCGATACGTCTGCGGCGAAACACAGTAAGCTGCTCCTCTTTCAATCCAGACAGTTCCGTATTGCCAATCGTGACCGTTCCCGATGTCGGGGTATCAAGCCCCCCCAACATATTTAGCAGAGTAGATTTACCAGAGCCGGAAGTGCCTACAATGGCAACGAACTTTCCAGCCTCAATCTCCAAGTTTACACCGTCCAGAGCATGAACTTGTGTTTCTCCTTTTCCATAGTATTTTTTCAGATTTCTTGCCTGTAAAATGATATTTTCACTCATAATTCAATCCTCCTATCCGATTATTCTGCAACACGCAACTTTTCAACAATACTGCCTTTATTGAATACTTTTAATGCAGCTACTGGCAAAATAGTGGCAGCAATCAGAAGTAAAATACACACAATAACAGCGGGAACAAGCGTAAAGTGGAACGTGAAATACCAGATTCCGCCGATCAATATCTTCACCACAGTAAACGCAAGTATCACGGACAGCAGCAGGCCGGCAATACACACGCCAATAGCATAGTAGACACCTTCCCAAATCATCATCTGGGTCAGCTGCTTTGCTGTCATACCAATACTCTGCATGGTTGCAAATTCATGTCGCCTTGCCAGAATCGATGTAATAATGGTATTTACTAAGTTCAATACTCCGGCTGCACCAAAGATCATGCCGATCAGTCCGCCGACAAACCGGATCATGGTTCGGGTTGTAACAGCATCCCGCCTAGCTTCTTCGGCAGAAGCATAACCCATACCAGGGTCTACATTCGTTACATAACCTTCTAAAAATTCACTTATGGAATCCTGTTGTCCTTCCTCCACATCAAAAGAATATTTGTAAATAACCGGATCATCGTAAATCTCAGTGTAAATACAAGTTGGAAGATACAGAAACAAACCATCCTTGCCAACCTCAAAGGTGCCGTTGATGGTATATCCGATTTCCATATCGTCACCCGTGAGGGCGGCCTTGGCTAACACAGGCAGTTCCATCACTGGTTCACCGTTTTTGAAAACCGTAATCGTGTCGCCCACATTCAGCAGGTCAAAAACCGGATTCAAAAGGAATGTCCTCCTGTCAGACGGCACCCCCAGCAGTACGCCTTCACCGCCTGCCATCCTCTCATAAAGCCTGTGCGCATCTACCTCTCCTTCCTGAATATCCATACGGGCAAGCGCTGCTTCTTCCATGCCATACACATTACAGAGCGCATGTCCATCATCCCCTAGATTAAAGATAATGCCATCCTTAGTCCCCGCATAGTGGATTCCATTTTCTTCGTCAGTGCCAGTGTAAACAAATTCCACAGGAAAGTCATAGGTCACATTACTGTCATCCAACGTATTTTTATAAATAGCCGAAGCCCCGTATACCCCTGACTGCGCGTTGACGGCGTCGATCACTTCCTGCCCCAGTCCATGCTCACGCCGGGTGAACCCTTCCAGAATGTTTTTGCTCAATGCATTCACTACAACAAAATCGGTTCGGATGCTGTAGGATACCTGCTTTTCTATGTCCACACTGTCAGCGGCAACCCCGATACAGTTCAGCAGGATAACGCATAGTGACAAAGAAGCTACGATAAAAGCAGAACGGCGCTTATTGCGTCCCAAATTAGACCACGCCAGCCGGAACAGACTGGTACCAGCAGTGCTTTTCTTCGTGGTTTTTCCGCCTGTGGCTGCCTCCGCATAGCGGAATGCTTCGATCGGCGGGGTATTTGCCGCTACCCGTATTGGTTTCCTTGTGGAAAGAACTACCGTAAAAGCAGCCAATATAGCAGCACCCACAAAAATGACCGGAGATGGATTTACATTGATTGCCACATTCTCATAGCTGGAAGACAAGGTATGCATCATATAAGGCAAAGCCGTTTTTCCGACAAAATAGCCGATCAGTAAGCCCAAGGGAATGCCGACACAGGAAAGCCACAATGCCTGCAGGTTGATCAATTTCTTTACCTGACGCCTGCTCATGCCCACAGTGCGGTATAGACCGTAACGGCGGATCTCCTGCATCACCGCAATATCAAACACATTGTAAATCAATAAGTATCCACAAAGAACAAACAGTGCGATTATAACAGCACCCAGCAGAAGCACCGTTGGCTTCAGTACAGGATTGGTCACTGTATTGATTGTTGCAGATAAATTACTGGAGCTGGCCGCGTCTGGGTCGCCGCCCATCTGCCATACCCAATGATCCAGTTTTTCCTGAAGTCCTGCTGTGCTTACAGCTACAAAATCAGAATAATAGGTTCCAGCCATATCCCAATCTTGGTCATAAGTGTACTCAAAAATATCAGGATGCGCGTCCCGAAACGCTGTTCCAGCCCACATCATACTGATTTGCTCGCTAGTGGCTTCAAACCAGCCAGACACAATCATATCCAGATAATATTCCCGGCCGTGAGCAGTAAAGGCAATGGTGACAGCTGCTCCCACCTCCGGCTTCACCCCCAAATCTCTAAGCGCTGCGTCTGAGGTAACAATCTCGTTTTCTGCCTTTGGTACACTGCCGTGGACGGGCATACAGAATGTCAAATCAGCCTGAACAGGATCCAGCACATCAAACTCAATGTTATGACGAGCCGCATTCGTAAGAAAACCAACCGGCATCCGCAGTCCATATTCCCGGATAAAACTGGCACCCGCCAAAGCCTCATACTGCTCGGCAGTCATATTGTGGAAATCACCGTCTGACCGGCTGCCTTTCAACATCTGCATAGTCAGCGTCACAGATTCTGCCGCTCCCATGCTGATCGTGGTAACCGTAGTAAACAAAATTGTAGTCAGCATAATCGCTAACGCCGCAATCAGATTCCGCATCCTGCTGGCTCGAAAACTGCGCCCGGCAAGAACACCTAACATATTTTTCATTGTATGTTTCTCCTTTCCTGTTTCTGAAACTAAGGATATCACAGCCATGTCACAACTCAGGCACACGAATGTCACAATTTTGTGACAAAAAAAAGCGGTAACTCTATATAAAAGGTTTACCGCCGTCCGGTACTATGCATTCATATTATATAATTTTTCCATCCTGCAGCCGCACTACCCGATCTGCGAGCTGGGCAAGTTCAGGATTATGGGTGATCACAACCAATGTCTGGTGAAATGTTGTAGCCGTCATTTTGAGCAATCCAGCAACATTTTGTGCTGTTTTCATATCTAAGCTGCCAGTAGGTTCATCGGCCAAGACGATTGAAGGCTTTGTGATCAAGGCACGCGCAATCGCCGCACACTGTTGTGCCCCGCCGGAAAGCATATGTGGGTATGCGTTCCGATCGTTATCCAGTCCCAGCAAATGAACAAGGTTGGAAAAATACGCTGCATCCGGCCGGGCGTCATCAAGTCCCAGCGGAAATACTATATTTTCTCTGATTGTCATTTCAGGTATCAGGTTATATCCCTGAAAAACAAATCCAATCTTTCTGCGCCTGAATACTGTAAGCTGTTCCTCTCCCATTTTTGACAGATTCAGCCCATCCACGATTATGGTTCCTTCATCAGGCTCGTATAATCCAGCAATCGTATTTAATAATGTAGTCTTTCCAGATCCTGATGTGCCTGTAATAACTGTAAATTTACCTTTTTCTATAGACAGGTCGATTCCATCCAACGCTTTGACAACCTGTGAGCCATCCTTGAAATATTTTTTCAAATGCCTTATTTCCACGATATCCATAATTCCACGATCTCCGTCAGCTTAACAGGAATACTGAAAAAGTACTTCCTTTGCCCTTTTGTGATTTCACTGTGATATATCCATTCTGCCGGGCAATGATTCCTCTTGCCAAATACAGCCCCAGACCGATCCCCTGCTCTGTGGTCACTTCCTGCGCACGATAAAAGCGTTGGAATATGGCATTATAATTTTCCTGATCAATGCCGATCCCTGTATCGCTGATGTCAATCCGGGTATAAAATTGCCATGGACGAACCAAAATGCTAATCGTACCGCCTTCTGGGGTGTACTTTACTGCGTTATCCAAAATGTTGCCGATAGCTTCCGCTGTCCATTTCGGATCATGCTTCACGGTCAATTTACTGTTACAATCTGCCTGAAGCTGGATATTTTTCTTTTCTGCTTCTGCCAGAATCATACTCACAGCACCTGCAATCGTATCACTTAATCTCGTTTCTTGCAGATGCAAAACAAAAATCCCAGTTTCCAGTCGGGACATTTTAATCAGTGATTGCATTAAAAATTCCAGTTTGTCAATCTGGACAGCCATTAAGTTCAGAAATTCATGCTGCTTGTCGCAGGGCAAATCATGCTGGTTCAAAATGCCTGTTATCATCTGAATGTTCGCTATTGGTGTCTTAACCTGATGGGATATATCACTAACCAGCTCTTGTATCGTCTGCTTGTCCTGTCTGCTCTGCTGCCGTTCTTCTTTCATTTTCTCGTAATATTGCAGTAGTTTATTCTGTACCTTTGAGATAACTGTTTCTTCATATGGAAAAAAGTTTTTGGGTTCCCGCTCCTCCAGCAGAATATCAACTGTTTCACATATATCATTCGAAAGTTCAGAAAGCTGCCGACCTTGCCAAAAAGCCCAAAATACCGTTGCAATAAAAGCAATGCCGCAGAAAACAAATAGAAATCCACGTATGAGTTCCTGGGGAATATAAGAGAAAAAAAGTCCTGTCATACCAGCACAAAAGGCAAGACCCAAAAGTAGTTTCTGGCATACTCCTATCAAGCGCAATTCTTTCATACTGCTTCCCCCGTCCAAACATATCCTATACCGCGCACTGTCTTGATATATGTATGGGAATCGTCTTCAATTTTGGCTCTTAACCGATTGATCGTGACAGTCAATGCATGATCATCTATAAAATTACCTTCAATATCCCAAAGCCGCTCCAATAGCATCTGCCTAGTCAGAATGTTTCCGGCATTTTCTGTTAAGACTCTCAGCAATTTATACTCATTAGAAGTAACGGCAATTTTTTCATTTCTGCGAACCGCGGTAAGTTTACTAAAATCAAGCGAAAGAAAGCCATCGCTCCAACAGTTCATTGCTTGCTGTCCTAATAAATGATTTCTTCGAACTGCAACCTCTATACGCCGCAGAAGTATTTTCATATTAAACGGTTTTGTGACATAATCCTCTGCGCCGAGATCAAAAGCATTTAAAATATCCTGTTCCAGATCATTTGCTGACAAAAATATAACTGGTATCTGTGGGCATACCTTTTTTATCGTATGGCATAAATCAAAACCATTTCCGTCCGGCAAATTCACATCAAGTATTGCTAAATCAAAATGTTCGCTTTGAATAAGGCGATACGCCTTTTTGCAGTTATAAGCAGCAACCGTCACATAATCATTACAATCCAGTTCAAAACATATCGCCGTACTCAGGGTTAAATCATCCTCAACAACTAACAATTTCATTTGTTATGTCCTTTCATTCCTTATAAAGCTGGTCTATCGGCTTTTCTTCTCCTTTTGGAAACGTTCTTGTATGTGTATTATTCCTGAACTATAGCAGATATATGTTTTTGCACAAGAATTTTCGACACACTATCCTAGTACACCGTTTCCTTAATCCTTGTATACAAAGTGCTTGATATTTGTATTAGTGCAAGGCGAAGGAAAGAGGCGATGCGGTGGCATCGTTGACTGACGACAACGCGGCAATAATGCAAATAGCGCGTGCTTGGTCTATGAGGAATTAAAAAACGGTGTACTAGAAAATACATATCCATAATTAGGAACTGCCAATAGATAACTCATCCATTTGCTTGATGATTCTCTGTTGCAAAATATTGCCACGCATTTATTATAACAAATCTCTGAAAATTGGCAACCTTTTTTGATACCCTCGGTATAACTTAACTCCGTATTTTCCCTGATATAATCGGAATACCCTACCCTGTACAAAAATAAGATACTTGCGTTGAGTAAAAATACCAAAATCAAAAAAGGGGCTGTCGCAATAAGCTTTGATGATACCAGATATGGTATAAATCCTAGCACAATGCTACACTATCTTGTATCCGTATGCCTTAATGCGACATCCCCCCTATTCTTCCATTTTGATTGCACCGTCAATAGCCGCTTCGATGATGGGCAGATACCTTTCTGGGCATAGCTGCAATTTATGGCTGACACGTTGACGCTGAGCACGCTCTGTTTCCTTATAAATAATAAAAAGTACATTGATAACCCACCTATATTGTATGCTTTACTTTTTGACTTGAAAATAAAGAATACCAAACGGGTTCTAGTACACCGTTTTTTAATTCCTCATATATCAAGCACTTTGTATACGCGGATTATACTAGTCTTTATTGTTTATATTTTGTTGCTTGTTTTATTCGAGCAAAAGAAGTAAAATACAAATATCGGAGGTGCAATATGGACTATATGACATTGAAAGAAGCAAGCGAAAAATGGGTTGTATCCCCACGATGGATAAACTACTATTGTGCTGATGGACGTATTCCTGGCGCCGTAAAGATGGCAGCAATCTGGCTGATACCCAAAGATGCCAGGAAACCTATTCACTGCAGAACAAAACGTGGAAAGGGACTACACTATGAGTAAAATTTTGTTGCTGGAAGATGATATAAGCCTTGTAGACGGTTTGCAATATTCTTTGAAGAAAAACGGATTTGAGGCCGAAATTGTTCGCACTGTTTCCGAAGCGCTCAACAGCATCGAGAATATTGGAAAGTACGACCTGCTCATTCTGGATGTCACTTTACCGGATGGAACAGGTTTTGACGTTTGTGAGGCAGTACGCAGACAGAACCAGCAAGTCCCTATTATTTTTTTGACTGCCTCTGACGAAGAAGTGAACATTATCCGAGGTTTGGACAGCGGAGGCGATGATTACATTACAAAGCCATTCAGATTAGGGGAGTTATGTTCCCGCATCCGTGCGCTGCTTCGGAGAGCAGGTGTATCAAATGCAGGCAGCACAACAATCATCGAATGCGGAGATATAACAATCGATCTCTTAGGCAGTCGGGCATTGCTGAACAGTAAAAATTTGGAACTGACAAGCGCGGAATACCGGCTGCTATGCCTCCTGGTACGAAATGTAAATCGCATCGTTACGCGGGAAATTATTTTGCGTGAGTTGTGGGACGAAGCGGGAAATTTTGTCGATAACAATACACTGTCCGTCTATGTGCGGCGGCTCCGGGAAAAGGTAGAGACAGACCCCTCGCATCCCAGGCACTTGATAACTGTCCGTGGGTTTGGCTATCAATGGAAAGAGGCAGCTATATGAGTTTTTACCATGATAAGCAAATTAAAATTTATGGATGTTTCTTAGCTGTTTTTGGCTTTTTAATTGCAGGAGCATGGCTGTTGTTCTATTTATATCAGACAAACTCAGTGAAAATGACGTGCCTCTTACATGATGAAGCAGTTATTTCCTCTCTTTTGGAGCAGGGAGTTTCAAGAGATATCATAGCGGCGGCAATCACAAATACCCACATTAGCATAGCCGGAGAAGAATTGTCAGCCGCAGTTGGTATAAAAAACCTAAATAATAGTTCTGGCTTGCCCTATATCACTCAATTTCAACATACTTCCATTTATTCCATTATTGCCATTTCCTTATTGCTGGCCGTGGTTCTTTTCATCGGAACATTGTTGTTTTTCTGGCAGCGGAAACGATTATATGAGCAGGCAGAAACAATCATTCAGAATTACATCAACGGGGACTATTCCTGCCATTTGCCGCAAAACAGCGAGGGGGCAGTTTTTCAGTTATTCGGACAGATTGAACAGCTTGCCACAATCTTGCAAGCAAAAAATGAAACAGAGCATAACGCAAAAGAATTTTTGAAAAGCACCATTTCAGATATTTCCCATCAACTGAAAACACCCCTTGCCGCACTTACCATGTATCAGGAAATCATTGAGAGTGAGCCGGATAATCCCGAAACGGTCAAAGAGTTTTCAGGCAAAATAGGAATTGCCTTAAAGCGTATGGAGCAGCTAATTCAATCCATGCTGAAAATTACACGGTTAGACAGCGGAAATATTCTTTTTGAGAAAAGCAACTGTCGTATATCGGAATTAATTTCTCTATCCATCAACGAATTAACGACAAGGGCAGAAAGTGAAAACAAAAAAATACTGATTGAAGGAAATACAGAACAGCAGCTTGTTTGTGATTTGGAATGGACAAGTGAAGCGATTGGCAATATTATCAAAAATGCGTTAGACCATGTAAGGCCGGGTGGAATCATTCAAATCACATGGGAGCGTACACCGGCAATATTTCGCATATTCATATCGGATAATGGAAGTGGCATCGCACCGGAGGACATACATCATATCTTCAAACGCTTTTACCGAAGCAAACATTCTCTTGATACGCAAGGTGTTGGGTTGGGCCTGCCCCTGGCAAAATCTATGATTGAGGGGCAGGGCGGATTTATCTCGGTACAGAGTGAAGTGAACGAGGGGACAACATTTACAATTTCTTTCCTTACGGAATTGTAAGTTGAAATTCACCTGATTGTAAGCTGTATCTGCTATCTTTTTGGTGAAGGAGGTTGATACCCTATGGAAATTCTAAAAGTACAAAATTTGTGTAAAACCTATGGAAAGGGCGAGGCCAAAGTGGACGCGCTAAAAAATGTGTCTTTTTCATTGAACAAGGGAGAGTTTGCCGCTGTGGTCGGAGAGTCCGGCTCCGGCAAAAGTACCCTGCTGAACTGCATCGGTGCCCTGGACACACCAACTTCCGGGAGTGTTCTCATGGATGGGCAAAATCTGTTCTCCATGAAAGAGGAAAAACGCACGATTTTCCGGCGGCGCAACATCGGCTTTATCTTCCAGTCCTTTCAGCTCGTTTCTGAACTGAATGTAGAGCAGAATATCATGTTCCCCCTGCTCCTGGATTATCGAAAGCCTGACCCCGCAGAAGTTCGAGAGATTTTGGAATTGCTGGGCCTGACCGAACGCAGCCGCCATCTGCCCAACCAGTTATCCGGCGGACAGCAGCAGCGTGTCGCCATTGGCCGCGCCCTCATTACAAGACCAAAGCTGATTTTAGCCGATGAGCCGACAGGAAACCTTGACAGCAAGAACAGCCAGGATGTCATTGATCTGCTCACACGGGCCTCCCGGCATTACCAGCAAACAATCCTGATGATTACACACAACAAAAACCTGACAGCTTCCGTAGACCGGGTATTCCGAGTAACAGATGGTGTCCTTACAGATTTGGGAGGGAAAACGGATGAAGCGCTATCTTGATCTGGTTCCCATATCCGCAAAAGTGCATAAGAAGCAAAACAGAATGTCTATCTTCTGTATTGCCCTGGCTGTATTTTTGGTAACAACTATTTTCGGCATGGCAGATATGTTTATCCGCAGTCAAATCATCAAAACGCAGGCGGAAACCGGAAACTGGCATATCGGTATTCAAAATATCAGCAGCGAAGATGCGGCGGTCATAGCGGCACGGCCTGACGTTGCCGCACTAGCCCCATATAATGTGCTTAACTATGATGGAAAACAAGGGTACACTTTAGCGGAAACCGAAGTTGCCCTTTGTGGCAGCAATGATCGTCTATTTGCAAAGATATTTCCCAATATGCTTTCCGAGGGAGCTTTCCCAAAGACTGATAATGAAGCGATGGTGACAGAGAGCGCCAAGGATATGCTTGATTTGCATATTGGAGATGAAATTACAATCAGTACTCCCGCTGGCCCCGACCTGGTATTTACATTGTCAGGTTTTGTAGAAAATACTGCAAACCTAATGAGCAGCGATACCTACGGCGTATTTTTAACAACGGAAAAGCTATATGACATTTATTTGACGAATGATAATAACGGATTGAGCGGCTATCCCACTGTTTACTATGTCCAGTTTGCCAGTACATTGAATGTACAAAGTGAAATTGAGAATTTGAAATCTCAATGCGGCTTGTCCGGCGATCAGGTTTCAGAAAATACGAAGCTGCTTGGTCTGCTGGGACAAAGTACAAGTTCCTTTATGATACAAGTCTATGCTGCCGCCGCTATCCTGTTTGTCCTTGTTCTGTTTGCGGGTATTATGATGATTGCAAGCAGTCTGAACAGTAATGTAGCACAGCGTACAGAATTTTTCGGATTGATGCGCTGTGTTGGAGCAACGCCTAAACAGGTTATGCGGATGGTACGAAAAGAAGCCCTTACCTGGTGCAAATCTGCAATTCCTGCCGGTGTTGTGATTGGCGTTGTTGTGATATGGATACTTTGCTTTGTCCTGCGGCTTTTAAGCCCGGAATACTTTGGTGCGATGCCTCTTTTCAGTACAAGTTACCCAAGCATTATTGCAGGTGTGGTAGTTGGGCTATTGACGGTACTCATGGCTGCTCGCACCCCCGCAAAAAGAGCCGCAAAGGTTTCTCCACTGTCTGCGGTTTCCGGCAACGCAAATGATACCCAGCCAGTCAAGAAAGCAGCCAATACAAACTTGTTCAAAGTTGATGCCGCGCTTGGTATTCACCATGCAAAATCAAGTCGTAAGAATTTTATCTTGATGGTCGGCTCCTTTGGCCTTAGCATTGTCCTTTTCCTTGCCTTTTCTGTTACCATTGAGTTTATGAACCATACTCTGCGGCCTTTGCATCCGTGGACGCCGGATATATCTGTCGTAAGCCCGGATAATACTTGTTCTATCAATCGGGCTTATCTTGATGAATTGAAAAATAATGCGGTTGTCAAGTCGGCGTATGGCCGGATGTTTGCGTATAATGTGCCAATTACAGTCAATGGGCAGGAACAGCAGACAGACTTGATTTCTTATGAGCAACAGCAATTCGAGTGGGCAAAAAGCTATATGCTGGGCGGTTCTTTGGATATGGTGCAAAATAAGCTGAATACTGGCCTGATTGTGTATGAGCCGCAGAACACCATCCAAATTGGTGATACAGTAACATTAAACCTTAATGGGCAAACGGTAGAAATAGAAATTGCAGGGATGCTCTCTGATAGTCCGTTCTACAATTCCGCTGATGTTAGAACGCTCATTTGCTCCGAAGATACATTCCAACAATTAACGGGTCAGTCAGATTATACGGTCATTGATATGCAGCTGACAAATCGTGCTACGGATGTAGAGGTAAATACCATACATCGTACCTATGGAACAGGCTATTCCTTTGTTGACAAACGGATGGATAACAGCAGCACTTTGAGCATCTACTATTGCGTTTGGTTGTTCCTCTACGGTTTTTTGGCGCTGATTGCCCTGATTACAGTTTTCAATATCATCAACAGCATCGCTATGAGTGTTGCGGCGCGCACAAAGCAATATGGAGCGTTCCGGGCTATCGGCCTAAGCGACCGTCAACTTTCCAAAATGATTATTGCAGAGGCGGCTGCCTATGCAATCGCAGGAAGTATTGCAGGAGCTGTCTTGGGAGTCATCTGCAATAAGTTCCTGTTTGATTTGCTGATAAGCCGTCAATGGGGCGACCCGTGGTTATTCCCGTGGGGAAAGCTGATAGTAATTGTTTTGATTGTACTTTTTTCGGTTGTTGTAGCGGTACATGGGCCGATCAAAAGAATACGAAATATGTCCATCGTTGATACAATCAGCGCACAGTAAGTACAAAAATTATGGGGCTGTCGCTTTAAGAAATAAAATTTCATAGAGCGACAGCTTTATTTTGGACTTTCTTACACTTAAATCTCAGATTCATCGCTGGTTTATTTTGCTATTTTATAAAAAAGGCGTACTTTAATAAGCCATCCTAAATAGCAAAAAAATTTTTTTAAGATGTCTAAAATTAGGCGCTTTTCAGTGGGAATAAACGAGTTCCCGTCCTGCCTTTTTGTATCTTATTATGCAGTTTATTTATGTTCCTTGCCATAGCAAGCAGTATACTCTCTGCTAGTACATTTGCTCTTCCCTTGCGCAGATATCTTCTAAACTGCATATCCTGTTTGATATCCCCAAAGGATCCTTCTACCTGAATATTCCGGTTGATTCTCAAAAGAATTCCTTCTTCGGAAAGAATCCGTTCGAGATCTTCTTCTCTGTATTTTAAAAATGTTTTCGCAGCCTGTAGTGTCTTTGTTCTTTCTTCCAGAGGTGTTTTACAGTTATTTCCTTTGATGCAGTCACTCTTATAAGGACAGCCGCTGCAGTCCTCACATTTGTATATCGTTTTTTCACTTTCATATCCTGTCTTAGTTTTGGAATGACGGTAGGCTGGTTCTAACTGCCCATTCCCCATGGCATCTTCCTTCATCCGCATAAATGCAGCGTCATAATCTGTCTTAGAATAACTGTTGCGTTCCCCGCAAATATGGATTTCCTGATTGTATTTTTTAAGCCTGCCAAGGTAGCCCTCCAGTGTTTCTATACTCTTTTGAAGCGGCGTTTTTCTTTTTCCAACACCATGTACAAAAACGATGCTTTCACTTCGTTTTAGGGCATAAAGTTTCTTTCGCAGCTTTTTTATATGTTTCATTTTTACGGCATTACCATATACAATCTTTATCTCATAAAGCTGTTCGCACTCAGCAATAAAATCAACCAGTTTTATAAGAAGTTTTTCCTGATTTTTTGTTACAGCCTTCTTCCAGACAAAAATGTATTTATTGGCACACGCCTCGATTTTTGTGCTGTCAATAAAAACAGTTTCGCCTGAAATTTCACCAAGGTCAAAAAGTGCATTAGACATTTCTGCAAGAATTCGTTTGGAACAGGGTGCAAAATGAATACTCAGAAATCGTGCAAAGGTTGCGTGGTCGGGAACAGGCGCACCTTCTAAAAGAAACATAAAATGGATATCTCTTTTGCAGCTTAGTTCCATAAGACGGGAAGAATAAATACCATTCATAAAAGCGTATAGTATGATCTTCAAAAGTATTCTAGGCGATACTGAATTTATTCATTCATAAGTAGAATATAAGTCAGTCAAATCCATTGCCTCCACAAACTGACTTAGTAAGCGCACAGAATCATTTTCTGGAATCATAATTTCAAGATTTAGTGGAAGTTTTAGTTAATATCCACTTTGATTTAAGCTATAATTTTTTTGTGAAATATTAAGATTAAGCATACAAATATTTTACACCAACTGCCAGAATTTTTCGAGGTCTGGCAGTTATTTTTATGAAAAAAGGGCTGTACACTAATTGTTTAGTGCGACAGCCCCAGGTATCTGTAACATCTTGTGAACTACCAACGCTTATAGGTATTACTTCTAGTATTACTTTTTCTTTCCTTTGTAATACCAAGCGTATCTTCTTCTGACCCGTCTTACTACAAATCCGTCAAAAAAGACATCACATCCCCTGGCAACTCCTTACAGGAGTTTTCTGGAACCTTTCCAAAACATGGCGCAGCTTCCATGCTTCACTCCGCTACAGACTCCGTCATTTTAGAAGCTGTCTGCTTTCCTTGCGATATCTGTAGTCCTTTAATTTTTTCCATTTCATCTCTGACAATCAGCTTAATTGCATTGATATCCCTGTCTGCTTCATCAGTCATCGTTTCCTGTATCACAGTCCTCTGGGTATTCATTTCACAAATAAGGCGGTTGTCATTTTCGTTCCGTTCTATGCCTTGAACCGCCCTTATCAACGCACTTTTTATAAACTTGCTCTTATCGCCGTAGCAAATTTTCATAGTCTCACTGGAAAAGAATCTTAAAATTCTTTGTCCTCTTCCTTATTAAAGTTCAGGCGGAAACTGACTGTCACACTGTCACCATATGCCATGCTGTTTCCTCTCTAACGCCTACAACCACTTTCGCTTTAATTGCTGGTATGCCAGATATTCATATCCTAGGGCATTTGCCTTGACATCTTCAATGTGCATGATATGTCTGCCTGTAACAGAACCGAAACGCTTCATCACACCTGCCCCGCCGCCGACATATACAACAGGTGTCATCTCCAAGTCAAAACCATGCTCTTTCAAGGCTGCTTCAATTCCCTTTGCAAATACCGCCAGTTCCTCTTTGACAATCTGCACCATCTTATCCGAATATGGAGCATTCCCATACATCATCACCTGCTGTATCTGTTCCTCAGTAAGGGTGCGGTTGGTCTTTCGATAAACCACGTTATTGATATTTGCCCTACACTGAATCAGCGCCGCCGGAATGGTAATACAATCACTTTCCACAGGGATATGCTTTCTGGTATGAATGATATCCACTGTCTTGCTGCCAATATCCACGATCAGAAGCTCCGCCGGAAGCTTTCCAAGTCTGTCCGCAACGGCAGCATAACATTGTGGATACAGAAAAACATCACTGCATTTGATATAATACTCCTTACCATTGTACTGAAATTCCCTATTGCCCGGATGCAGATAATCCTTAAATTCTGTCTTTTCCTGCCCGAACCTCGTAAACGGCAATCCGGCTGCAATGCAGACTTCCGTATCATTTAATCCGTAATAATCCATCTCTCTGGCAATGGCTACCAATGTTAATAAGAAATAATCTCCATCCTCAACCTTAGTATCCTTCAGGGGAAGCCCGCCTTCGCCAACCTTAAAATACCTTTTATTTAAAAACATGGTGTTTGTCAAAAGCGAAGCTTCACCGCCCAGCTCTTTTACACCGTTTTCAAATACAAAATGAGCGGTTTTCATGGTAGAAAATCCACGGTCAATACCACATAACAAAAGTTTCTGTTCTTCCAAATACATACAAATCCTTCTCGTATAATAAGTTTGTAAGCAAGAAATATCGCTTATGAACTTATTCTTTTTATCGGTATAGATGGTAAGGGTATCTAAAGAGGAACTCCCCCTCATCCTGAATCCCATCCATACGACCAACAGTTACTTTTTATATGGTTAATCTTGTGTTATGATATCAGACAGAGTCTGATATCTGAAGGCACTGCTTTCCCTCTTGGTTTATATCATTTGATTTTTATATGTATCATTTTGATACGCTTATATATTAGTGTATCTTTTGATGCGTGTCAATAGCTTTTTTAAATATCTCTTTATTTATTCCGTATCTTATGATATTATTAAGTTGCATTTGATATTTGCTTGTATTGATGAAAAATCCCATAACACAGGAGGCATAATAATTATGACAGTCGGCGAAAATATTCGGCGCATACGTCAAGAACGAGGTCTGACATTAAAACAATTGGGAGAAATGGTTGGCGTTAGCGAAGCCTACATTAGAGCATATGAAAGCGGACGCAGAAACCCCAAGTTAAAATCATTAGAAGCCTTAGCACAGGCACTCGCTGTCAACGTAGAAGTATTAACCAACTCTGATTTTGACGGCATCAAAGCTATGCACAGGCTTTTTCAAGTGTTCCGCCAGTATGACGGGCATTTGTTTGAATATCAGGATCAGGACGGTAATGATATGGTTGCTGTCAGCTTTGGTACACTTTCTTTGATGCGTTCATGGTGTGAGCGTTACAGGAAATATATGGAAGAAGTAGAAAAATGTAATTCTATCAAAGACGTGAAAAAAAGAGCCGAGGCTCTATTAAAGGCAGAGGCGGACTTTAATCTCTGGATGGATATTTACCCAGAGTCAGAGCCGTTTGATATGAATTTACAGCTCCAGAAGACACATGATGAATTTAGGGATAAGATTGGGTTGAATCCAAAAGAGGAAAAATAAATGATATAAGATAATCTGTTTTTATATCCGAATGTTAAAAAAATAGAAGGTTATTTATATTTGGGGTGATAACATGGACAATGAATCGATTTTGGAAATTATCAGTAAGAACATTAAATCAACTGAAGTAGATGATAAGCTAAAAATATGTGATTTCAGGAAATTACTATATAAGGAATTACACCGAGATTTCTCTTACAAATATGCTGAACTTATTAGAAAGTTATTCGCAATCGAGGTAAAAGAACGCGAAGCTCTTTGTAGTTATGATTCAAACGTTGCAAGAGAAATTGATAATACTTATGATTGCCCACTTTCTATAATATGTAGCACCTATCTACTTTATCGTTTGGGCGATTTAAATGATGTAAAGTCTATATGGAATGCAAAATGCATTGACTATGATTCATATTTTGAAATTGATGGTCAGTTTTTAGTAGGAGCAGGAGTGGATGAAACAATTGCATTTCTTCGTAGAAAAAGAGGAAGAATAGCAAAATTTATTATAAAAGATATTAAAAGGTATAAGAAACAAGGGGCTTTTGAGCAATCAGAATATACTAACTGGAAAAATCGTATGAACAAAATGATGGACAATCTTTGAATCAAATAAGCATAATCTATAGTTTGTCTTTTCGAACTAATTTAGAGTCATTCAATTTGGGTAGTTAAAAATTATAACTTATTTTAGTTGTACCAAAATAAAAATCTGTACCCAAATCGTACCCAAACGCAAAATAAAAATCGCTACAAATCTGATAAACTCTAGCTTTATAGCGATTTTACTATTTACTCGAACTCCCTACAACCACAACATAATTGTTAAATATTTGATTGCTTTTTAAGGGTTTTCATAGCTATAATATTCACATTTTACACCATATTTACAGTTTCAGAGCAAACAGGTATCATACGGGTATCACATATTTTCTCCTTGACTGTTATATCTACATGGTGCTAGCACCATGTAATTATAGAAAACATCACACATTTTTCTCTTTTATTTATATGATTCTGTAATCAGAAATATCTTCTTTCGAAAAACCAATCCAAAAGAGGCTCATATTTCTTATTAGCCTGTCAAGCAAAAGCATTAGACGCCTTGCTTCAATGTTGTTTTTGAAATCATAATAATACATATACCCATGTGCAATAGTACGTCTAATTTCTTTTATTTTATCACTGATATCCTCAACCGATAATCTCCCATTTTTTAACAGTTCAGGAAACAAGTTAAAACTATAAATCAACTCTTCCTTTAATGAAAATCGAGAATTTTTCGCTTTTTGATGTTCAAGTTTATCAAATAAGTATTCAAATGCCATAACCTGTTCCATAAATCGTTGAGGAGAAAACAATGTATCTGAATTTCCTAAATGCCCTAATGGTATACTTGTCGTAATTTTATTTCCAGAATCTAATGCTATATTATTTAGTATCTTGGGTATATACTTCAAAACATCAAACTCGCAATAGGATATATCATGCACTGAAATGGCATCTTCTGAAACAAGCGAGCAGTAAAGCCAACCGACTTTTTCTCTATTTTTATATAATGTAATTTGCCTAAATGGCACCTCTGCTTCGGATGTCAAAAACATTGCAAGGCGATATAAAATAATCGAAATATTATAACACTCTTGAATATTATTGGTATAAAGCGGAATCAACACTTCTCCCTTTTTATCAAAATCTTCCAACAATCCAAGCCTGTTATCGTTCCCTATGCGAAAAGACAATTCATATTGACTATTATCCATAGAAAAAGGAATTTTATAAATATCCTTAGGTTCTACAGCCAAATTAATACCTGCTCTTACCATGTCTATGTAATTGTACTTATATCGAAAAATATCATCAAGAAAAAAAGATTGAAAGACTATGGTATCGTATCCGTCTTGCACCGTAAGCCTATTAATCATATAGCAACGTAGATAACATACGCTTCTCATAGATCGTTCAACTAAAAATGTAGACTTTTGCCCTTGAAAGTCATTAGCATAATATTCTCCTTCAAGAATATAGTCCTCTTTGAAATTATATTCTTTTGTAAAATCCGTTAAAAGCTCATCATCAGTAAACAACTCCATGCGATAGTTTTCTATTACAAATGGAATTTTCCCTTTTCTAAAAAAAATAAATCCTTTAATCATAATATTTCCTCTATTCTGCTTTGGCCAATCTTATTCCTGATAACATAGTATAACTTGAAGAAGTTACTATTTTTTCACATTAATGAAATTGTACCAATCTATGCCAACATAAAATTTAGATAATAATTTCATCTTTTAACTCTTACACAAAACATAGAGGCAGAGTTACCTACCCCTATGCTTTTCTTTCCTTTTCTGCTGTTTCAGTTCAAACTGCCGCTGTTTCTCCGCTTCCCGTTGTTCCCGGCTCACAATCTTACGTTCAGTTTTCAACTGCTCCTGCTGTAGTTTCAAAGCCTGTTGCGATCTTGTTCCTATCCCGGTATTTTGTACTTGTTTCCGTACTTCACGCTGTACCCGTTTAGGATTGCGACCACTCTCTTTTACATCAGTTGCCACAGCTGGACTAAATCGTAGCCGATAGTAATTCTTCAAAACAAAATCATAAACCTCATAGTCTTTGGATTCTGCACCAAACGTAACCTTACACACAGATAACTTTCCATCAGAAACACGTTCAAACACTCCCACCCAAAACGGAGCCTCAAAAAATACTGTCAATTTCCCCGATACTTTGTCCATGACAATTCCTCCTAAAAATGATTGTAATGAACAAAGAACGGACGACCCTAAGGAGGGAGGGCTACTTACACCAAATCGGTGCGACTGGACT
>VSNQ01000041.1 GCA_009774395.1 Lachnospiraceae bacterium | reverse complement strand
TAAGAATTTCCATATCTTAATTCTTACCAAAAAGGAGCCATTTTTTACCAAAGACACAAATTATTTTACACTACCTAAAGGAATAGTAGAAGTAGTAAATTCATAAACATAATAGGTATTTCCTTTCTTCTGAACAGCATAAGAATACCAGTAATCCCTATGTCCTTTTTGTACCATTTGGTTTATTCCTAACTGCTTTCCCAATTCAATTTTACGCTCTATTTGATTTATCATAACTTTTTAGCCTATTCAATATTGATTTCATCATTATCTATGTAGTTATACTAAGCGTCAAAAAAACTGACGTAAAAACTGACGTAAAAAACTGACGTAAAAAACTGACGTAAAAAACTGACGTTTAGTATAACAATATGCATCTGATTGTGCAAATTCGGCATTCTTTTCATTAAGTTAAGCAGTACTGTCAGTTAGCATTGCATCTTTATCCGCTAGTTTGGCATCTTGTTCAGCCAGACGTATTTTAAGTTCAACGATTTCAGGTGCTAGAAGTTCTTTCAATTCTTCACACATTTGCTCTCCCTTCTGTATCATTTCCTTAAACAATTTCATATTTGCTTCCGAGGCAATATTTACAGCCGAATCAGCATTTCTTTTGTCATCTTTTTATATCAATATAGCATAAAAAACATGGAAGCACAATAAATGTTCCATACAATAAATTACCCTAAATTTTCTATTTATTTTCCCAATTTTCTTTTTTGTATCTAATTATTCCTGTATATTTATTTACAAGCATATGCTAAACTGATTTTCAAATAGTGATAGGTAAAAAATACAGTAAATTTATAATGAATAATGCGCGGCGAGGTGTCAGAAAATACAGATTGCCCATGATATTTTGTTGAATGTGCAAATGATTCAAACAATTCAAACTATATATTGGATGTATTGCATTATTCTCGGACAACTCTATTATATTTATTTACATAAGGGAGGAAAACAAATGCAGCAAATACCATATAAATACAGCAACCTTCCCATTCCGGGCGGGGGATATGTAACAGGATTTTTATATCATAAAAGGCAGAAGGATGTGCTCTATGCGCGGACGGATATCGGCGGTACATATCGTTTTGACGCAGAAGAACAGCGTTGGATCAGCCTGATTCCGCATGTAACAATGGAAGATTTAAGTGAAACCTTTCCGATATCATTGGCACTAGATGATAATAAGCCGAATATGCTTTATATAGCCTGTGGTGTAAATGCAGAACAATCCGGCATATTGGCAATATCCGAAGATTACGGAGAGAACTTTCGGTATGAGAAAATTCCAGTGCTGATACATGGGAATTTAAACGGGCGCGGTACGGGAGAACGTTTAGCGGTGGATAAACAAAATCCGCAGAAATTATATTACGCAAGCCAGCAGGAGGGGCTTTGGGTAAGCGCAGACACTGGAAAGCATTGGGAGAAACTGACTGCATTGCCAGAAGAATATTTAAGTTTTGTAACGCAAGTGGGAAAAGCACTTATTGTTGCAACAGCAGGTGTTTCGACGATGGATTGCAAAAAGGATATGCGTGGACATAGCACATACATTTCTTATGATAATGGAAAAAGTTTTGAAAAACTTCCGCAGCCGGAGAGCAGATGCATAGAAGGATGCAGGCTCAATGGGCTGGTGGCGCAGCGCTGTGATATGGATGAAAAATATCTGTATATAACATTTGCGTCTACTGGACGGCGGTCTTATATCTTGGAAAATGGTTATAGTTGTGATTCTGGGGATATCATTGACGGCAGGATTGTGCGTTATCCTATTAATAAGGACGGCACAATTGGCGCATTTACAGAGATTACACCCGGTGCGGCAAGTTTTGTACAGGGTGTTGGTCAGGAGCATTTGGAAAAAGGAGTAGCACTAGAATATGGCTTTTCTGGGATTAGTGTTTCAATGCAGACACCGGGAATGTTGGTGTGTACAACAATTGTAAAAGATGATGGCGATAGTGTATTTCGTTCTTATGATTATGGGGAGAGCTGGCAGCAGGTGCTGTATGATTTGCAAGAAGGAAAAATATCGTTCCGTGCACCCTATATGCGACCGGAATGCAACGGCGGGCACTCGTTAATTCATTGGTTGAGTGATATGAAATTAAATCCATTTAACGATAACGAAGCGTGGTTTAATTCAGGAACAGGTGTTTTTAGAAGTATCAATATAAAAGATGAAAACGCTTGTTGTTTTACCGATTGGTGTGATGGTATTGAGGAAACGGTGCATTTGAATGTATATGGAATGCCTGGCGGTGAAGTACAGGTAATTGATATTTTAGGTGATCTGGGAGGTTTTGCGTTTACAGACTTGGATAAGCCTTGTGACAATTCGTTTGCAGATAGCGAAGGAAACCGATATATTACTTGTATCAATGCAGATTTTTCAGATAAAAATCCACAGCACTTAATTGTTACGCCGCGCGGCAATTGGAAAGGCAAGACAAAAGGCGGTTTGATTTTATCGCACAATCAAGGAAAAACGTTTACGCGTTTAAAAATGCCATATGGGTTAACGAAGGAGTTGGATGAAGCATTTCATCAGATCGAATGTCCGAATGTTAATTCTGGCTGGGTAGCAATGTCACCTGACGCAAGGAATATTGTGTGGGCAGTTGCCAAAGGTGATGAACTTCCTGTAAACAGGTTGATTGTTAGTAATGACATGGGTGTCAGATTTTCGTTGTGCAAGATATACAATAAGACAGGCAAACCCAAAATCAGCGGCAAAATCAAGGTATTTTCGGATAGAATTTACAATAATTTGTTCTATGCGTTTGGCGAAGATTCTGATTTTTATATTAGTAAGGACTGTGGAAAGACATATTTTGAATATAACCTTCCCAGTGATTTTCCGATAATCGATTTTGGTTTGATTGATTGCAGAAATAAAACAGAGGTGCGCGGTGAGAGCGGAAAAAGCGGTGTTTTTTATATGGCGTTAAATCAAGGCGGTTTGTGGAAACTGACCTATCAGGTAGAAAATGACAGCGTAGATGCAGTGCGTTTAAGTCCGCAAGGCACAGTTACATATCGAATGGGATTGGGACTTGGCGCGCCAGACGCGGACTATTTTAAGGATCGGAAAGCAATATACTTTAACGGAATCATTGATGGGGAATATGGTTTTTACAGGACATTTGACGAAGGAAGAAGCTATGAACGGATTAATACTGAGAAACAAATGTTTGGAGAAATAAATAGTATTGATGGAGATTGCCGTGTGTTCGGCAGATTTTATCTTGCAACGGGTTCCAATGGTGTAAAATATGGGGAGCCAATTGGTGACGCTGTTATTGGCAGCTAATTGGAGATGGCATAATCAAGTAAAATAAAGTATCAAAAACAGAATCGTTTGGAAAGGAGCAGAACAGATGCATATTTATCAAGAAGGAAAACAGCTGGTGATTGCGGATGGAAAAGGGGTTGTGTGGATCGAGCCGTGGGGAGCCAATTCATTGCGTGTGCGCATGAGTCCTATGCCGCAAATGGACACAAATGATTGGGCACTGACAGAGCAGATGGAGGATATAACACCGGAAATTCGGTTTGAAACGGTGGATGTAACCGATTCGTGGTATCGTGGTGAAGAATATGCAAAATATCACCAGACTGCTGTTCGGGCAGAATTAACAAACGGAAAGATTACGGCAAAGGTTTCACATGAGGGCTGGATATCTTTTTATAATCAAAAGGGAGAACTTTTAACGGAGGAGTATTGGCGCACACGTGACAGAATTAATCGTTATTGTGTGCCGCTTCGCGTGACAGCGAGAGAATTAAAACCCATCTGTGGCACAACAGACTATGAATTGACAGCGCGGTTTGAGGCGTTTGATGATGAAAAAATATTTGGTATGGGGCAGTATCAGGAGAAGCATTTGAATCAAAAGGGTGCCGTTTTGGAACTTGCGCACCGCAATTCACAGGCAAGTGTGCCGTTTTATGTATCCAATAGGGGGTATGGTTTCTTTTGGAATAATCCGGCAATCGGGACAGCGACATTTGGAACGAATAAAACGGAATGGTATGCGAAAAGTACGAAAAAGTTGGATTATTTTATTACTGCAGGAGATTCGCCGGCGGAAATAGAAGCACAGTATTCCCTTGCGACAGGGCGCACGCCGATGATGCCGGAATATGGGCTTGGCTATTGGCAGTGCAAACTGCGTTATCGTACACAGGAAGAATTGTTAGCAGTGGCAAGAGAACATAAGAAACGTGGGCTTCCTATGGATGCCATTGTAATTGATTTCTTTCATTGGACGATGCAGGGCGATTTCCAGTTTGAGCCGCTGGATTGGCCGGATCCGCAGGCAATGGTGCAGGAGTTAAAGGAACTAGGGATTGAAACAGTGGTTTCTGTTTGGCCGACGGTGGACGAGCGCAGCAAGAATTTTGGTAAAATGAGCGATATGGGTTATCTGGTCAATGCAGACCGCGGCAATCAGAATCATATGACATGGATGGGGAATACCGTGTTCTATGATGCGACACATCCTGGTGCACAGCATTATGTATGGGAGCGTTGTAAGGAGAATTATTATCAGTATGGCATCCGCTGCTTCTGGCTTGATGAAGCAGAACCAGAATACGGGCCATATGACTTTGACAATTATCGGTACTATGCGGGGCCGGCGCTGCAATGCAGCAATATTTATCCTGTAGGCTACGCAAAAGGATTTTATGATGGGCTGAAGGCAGAGGGCGAAAAAGATATTTTAAGTTTAGTGCGTTGTGCATGGGCAGGAAGTCAGAAATATGGTGTTCTTACATGGTCGGGAGATATCTATTCGTCATTCCGCTCCATGCGGGAGCAGCTACAGGCAGGCTTAAATATGAGTATGGCAGGGATTCCTTGGTGGACATCGGATATTGGCGGTTTCTTGGGAGGTGATATCCGTGATGCTTCCTTCCGTGAACTTTTGGTACGCTGGTTTGCATGGGGTGCATTTTGTCCAGTATTTCGTATGCATGGAGAGCGTTCTCCATGGTATGAACGAGAGCAGGAGTTCCGCAATGGTGTGCGGCAGTTAACAAGCGGTCAGGATAATGAAGTGTGGAGTTTCGGTGAGGACAATTATCAAATTTTAACGAAATATCTCTTTATTCGTGAGCGCCTTCGGCCGTACATTCGTGAATGTATGAAGGCGGCGAGCGAAACCGGCGCACCTGTTATGCGTCCGTTGTTCTTTGATTTCCCGGAGGATTCACAGTGCTGGGAAGTGGAGGACAGCTATATGTTTGGACCGGATCTGCTGGTTTCTCCTGTAATGGAGGCGGGCGCAGAAACCAGAATTGTCTATCTGCCAAAAGGGGCAAAGTGGAAAGATGCTTATACAAAAGAAGTTTACGAGGGTGGACAGACTGTTACGGTTCCGGCACCGATAGATGTGATTCCGGTAATGGTGCGTGATGGGAAAGAATATGTGATTTATGAGTAGGCATTGTATACTGGGGCTGTCGCAATAGGCTTTGATGAAACAAGATATTGTATATAGAGCTGTTGGAAATATTGTTACTTCTTTAATATATCATGTGGTTTATTTGAAATATCACTATGCGATATTTTAGGGGAATTTTATTTCCAGCAGTTTTTTGTGCACAGCTCTGTGTCTGGCGCGGGTAGGAAACTCTGTTTCGTTTCTCTGTTTGATTTTTAAAATTTAATCCAAAATTTCCAAAGATTGACAATACCAATAAAATCGAATACAATAGACGTATTAAAATCAAAAGTTCTAAAAATAAAAGCATAAAAATAAAAGCATAAGGACTTCTGTGGCTGATATAATATAATGATAGGATTCATTTGAATTGGAGGGAACAAAATGCCAAAAACCATACTGGAACTAACGGGCATTACAAAACGTTTTTTGGATAAAGAAAGCAGCGTAAGCGAGGTGCTCACAGGCATTAACCTATCCATTCACGAGGGTGAGTTTGTTACGCTGCTAGGGGCATCCGGCTGTGGGAAAACGACACTCTTGCGTATTATTGCTGGATTGGAATATCCTGATGCCGGCAGGGTAATTTTGTCCGGGGAGGATATTACTGATAAAGAACCATACCTTAGAAATGTCAATATGGTGTTCCAAAATTATGCGTTGTTTCCGCATATGACCGTAGCGGACAATATTGCTTATGGCTTAAAACTGAAAAAAGTTGATAAGGTTCAGCGCAGACAGCGTGTGGAGGAAATGCTTTCCTTAGTTCAGCTTGAGGGTTTTGGAAGCCGCACACCTGATAAACTTTCGGGTGGTCAGAAACAGCGTGTTGCAATTGCGCGGGCGATTGTAAATAACCCCAAAGTGCTTTTGCTGGATGAACCGCTTGGTGCGCTTGACTTAAAACTGCGCCGTCAGATGCAGCAGGAACTGAAAAGGCTGCAGAAACGTTTGGGAATTACATTTATTTATATTACACACGATCAAGAGGAAGCGATCAATATGTCGGATCGAATCGGTGTAATGAATAACGGTGTATTGGAGCAGGTTGGCACGCCTAATGAAGTATATTATCATCCTAAGACCAGTTATGTCGCAGGTTTTGTCGGCGATGCGAATCTGTTGATAAAAGACGGAGAAACATATGCCTTGCGCATGGAAAATGTGCTGTTGCAACAAGATGTTGAGGAACTTGAAAAGCATCAGACTTCTGTGGATATTCGTGCATCTGAGATTACACTGGAGAACGATTGTGGTTTTGTAAGCTGTTCTGCTGTGGTATTGGAGAAAAGTTATGCTGGAGGACAGTTAAAGCTGCTGTTGGCGCTTGAGGACGGGCAGCAGATTACGGCAAGCCGCTTTGGAATCGATTATAATTTGCAGGTGGGGGAACATACAATCGTTGGTTGGAAAAAGAACAATGCAGTTAAGGTGGCAGATAATGGAAAATAAGCAGAAAAAGAAAGGTATATCCTTGTTAGTGCCAATTTATATTTTTACCATATTGTTTGTGTTCTTTCCTATTATATATATGTTTTTTGTCAGTTTTATGTCACGGGCAGAAGTATGGGGCTTTGATATGCAGTTTACCTTTGCAAACTATATTCGCATTTTAGAGCCTATTTATCTAAAGACATTTGTGCGGTCTTTGCAGCTTGCCTTTACCACAACGATTCTGGTAATTTTCATTGGTTATCCATTTGGGTATTTTATGGGAAAGTTAAGCGCAAAATGGAAAGCGCGCATGATGCTGCTGATTATGATACCGTTCTGGACGAGTTCGTTAATCCGTTTAAATGGTTGGATAATTGTATTCCAATCAAATGGAATGTTGGATAAAATTTTAATGGGGCTTGGTATCACTACCGATCCATTAAAACTGCTGTATTCCTATCCGGCGGTATTATTTGGAATGGTATATGCATTATGCCCTTTTATGATATTATCTGTATATTCCAGCGTAGAAAAAATGGATTGGGGGCTTGTGGAGGCTGCATTGGATTTAGGTGCAGGCAGAGCGAGAGCATTTTGGGATATTACGCTGAAAATAACGATGCCGGGGCTTCTATCAGGAGTTGTGTTAACATTTATCCCGTCAATGGGGCTGTTTTTTGTGGCAGATATTTTGGGCGGCAGCAAGGTCGTGCTTGTAGGAAATGTTATACAGGAGCAGCTTACAAAGGGCAGAAATATCCCGTTTGCGGCAGCGCTCTCTGTGATTTTAATGATAATGACATCACTGATTATAGCACTGTATCGGCGTATTGCCAATACAGGGAAGATAGAAGGAATATTTTAAGGCAGCAGTATATTCGTTTTTCGGTGTTTCTCAAAGTAGTGAAATGTAGTGAAGAATAATGGATACTGGCAAGACGGTGCATTTTAGGAGGTGCTTATGCGCAGAGCAGGGAAATCTGGTATTTTTTCCAAAATATATTTGGCGTTTATTGTGGCGCTGATGTATATCCCCGTGATTTTAACTGTTATATATTCGTTTAATGCCAATAAATCACCGACAGTCTGGGGCGGTTTCTCTATGAAATGGTATGAAGAACTTGCAGGCGACAGAAGTATTCGGGAAGCGTTGGGAAACAGCCTTTTACTTGCATTTGGAAGCTGCTTTTTTGCAATTCTTATTGGAACAAGCGGAGCACTTGGAATGCGTGGCAGACAGTCAAAGTTTGACGGTGTAATTGCTTACCTTTCGACTCTGCCGATAATGATACCAGAAATTATATTAGGCATGGTGTTTTTGGGTGTGTTTTCGTTTATGAATCTGCCATTTGGAATGGTAACGTTAATGATTGCACATACAGCATTTTGTATTCCTTATGTATTTATGATGGTGCGCGCAAGATTAGAAGGTATGGATAAAAATTTGGAGGAAGCTGCACTGGATTTGGGGGCAAGACCCTTTGCGGTGTTTCGTGATATTACATTTCCGGCAATACTTCCGGCGATTTTATCCGGTGCGTTATTGTCTTTTGCTATGTCGTTTGATGATGTGGTAATTAGTATTTTTGTTACTGGGGCAAGAACAAACACGTTGGCAATTAAGATTTACACCAAATTAAAAACAGGTGTTACACCGGAGATAAACGCACTGGCAACTATACTGCTGATTGTTACAGCGGCAGTGATTTTGCTCTCAAGGGGGATAGGACGGCATAAAGAGAAATCGCAGGAAATAGAAACACCTTGAAAATGCTGCGAGACCTGATATAATAAATAAAAAAGCAAAAAGGGAGGCATATATGGAATTTCGTGAACGCAAAAGATGGGTCTTTTTTGGACTTCCGTTTACCTTTACGGTTTATACGATTAAAGAAGATGTAATTACAGTAAATACAGGCATCCTCAATCGGGAGGAAAATGACTGCTATATGTATAAGGTACAGGATGTTACCTTAAAAACATCCTTATTTGAGCGGATATTTGGATTAGGAACAATTGTTTGTTATACAGGCGATACTACCAGTCCGCAGCTTGTAATAGAGCACATAAAGAAGCCGCGGGAAATCAAACAGTTTATCTTGGAGCAGTCAGAGATTGCAAGGAGAAAACGGCTTACTATGAATATGCTGGATATCGGTGCAGAGGGTGAGCTGGATACATAATAAAATATATTATGCCGCAGCGGCGCTGGCACTAAAAGAACCATTATACGTCGCTGCGTGGTGTAAGGATACGTTCGAACAACAGTCCCGCCGCAAACCAAAAGGGTAGAAAATCTAAGCGAATCAACCCTTTAATATGCCATTTATGGCGGCTGTAGTTCCACGGGCAGAGGGAGCGCCCGCATAGATACTTCCCGCTGAGATATTCTCCGGCAAAGATGCACAAGGCATAGATAATTCCTCTGACAATCACGGAGCATTTCCGAATTAGCCAAAACAACGGCTGAAAAAGCGCAGCGCAGCCATAAATGGGGAACATCCACAGAGAAGTATGCCCGACAAGCTGCATCTCCCGCCGACGCAGTGCACCTAGTGCAGTAAATAAGATTTCAAGGCACCAGCCTGTGATGCCACAGCGGAAAAAGTTTGATATAAAACGATTAGGAATGATTGAAGTTTTCATGCTATTAGCATAACCAATCATTCCTTTTTTATTCCAATTTTGTTAAATTTTGTTTTGTTAAATTTTGTTTTATTAAATTTATTTTGTTTATTTTTTATTTGGAGTCATTGCCGCTGCTGCAGCAGTTGCTGCAGCGTCAAAAGTAGTAACATTGACAGCGCCATTGACAGGGGTTTTATAGACGGGAATGGTGCTTCCAAAACCGTTAAAATACACAAAGTTTGAAGTGACATGAATGGCGTTGTATGCACCCTCGGAAACAACTTCCATATGAGAACCATCTTTATAAATCCTCTTTAACTGTGGTGTTTTTCCGGCTGTTTGATAATATATGTAATTACCATCTGTAACATTGAGCATATCAGTCCATTCTGTGTCTAATGTGGTGCGGGTGCCATTGTAGAGATTTACGCATACAAGGGCATAACCATTGTGCACATCAATTCCATAAACAGAACTACCATCGACAATTGGCATATAGATATCATCAATTAATGCCTGCCGCGTTAAGCCCGTTTCGGGAGTAAATGCCATTAAATGCTGATTGTCTTTATTGTTAGCATAATATAATGTAGAATCATATACACAAGTAGGAAGAACATCAAAGTCAAAAACGACTTCTTTATTTTCCCCGTCAATATCAATTTTATTTGTAGTAGCGTCATTCTCAATACAAGAATAATAAAGTGCGTTGTCTATCAGTACAACATTTTTCCCAAAAATACGGTCAAGACAGGCGAGTTTCTTGGGATTTTCTTTTTCGGCGCGGTATATGCCGGTGGTGTTGATAACATACCCTAAACCGGTGCCGCTTCCAGAACCTTGCTGATAGTAATAGAGATACTTACCGTCAGCGTTTATGCTTGCTGTCTGTGATGCGATCAACCTTGTCATTTCTGATTCATCCGGACGCATACGGTAGAGTGCGTTGTTATCATAGGCGTTGGCAAAGTATACATAACCATCATTCTCACAAAATATTCCGCCGTTATACAAGTTTCCAGAAGTGTTGCCCACTGTTCCCGAAGGGTTTTTGGGTACACGGTCGTTTATGCGGGATACAATATGGAATGAAATAGCCAGTGCCAAAATACATACAATAGAACCAACAGCGAAAATTTTACTTTTCATAAAAATCCTCCATCCAATCTTATTGCACTTGTGAAATTTATAAAGAACAAGTACTAACTCTATTATAGATGAAAAACAGACAAATGAAAAGATTCTATATTATTTTTTTTACAAAGTGTATCAGGTGTGTTATACTGGAAAAAAGCGATCAAAAAGTTGGAGGAAAAATGCATGGATTTAGCAGAATTAAGAAACAGACTCGACGATATCGACCGCAAGATTGTCGAATTGTACGAGCAGAGGATGGAGATATGCGGGGAGGTAGCCGCGTATAAATTGGAAACGGGAAAACGTGTATTCGATAAGGAAAGAGAGCAGCAAAAATTAAGCGCTGTGAGTGCGATGACGCATAATGCTTTGAATGCGCAGGGCATACGAGAATTGTATGAACAGATTATGGCAATCAGCAGGAAACTGCAGTATCAAATGCTGGCAGAGCATGGCGCAGGAGAGAAGCTTTCCTTTATTGAAATGGGAGAGATTGACTGCAAAAAATGCAGGGTAGTATTTCAGGGCGCGGAGGGCGCTTATTCGCAGGCGGCTATGATGCAGTATTTCGGCGAGGAAGTCAATAGCTTTCATGTGGATACTTTTCGGGATGCAATGCTTGCGATAGACGAGGGAAGCGCAGATTTTGCAGTGCTGCCAATAGAAAATTCCTCAGCAGGAGTTGTCAGTGAGATTTATGATTTGCTTGTCGAGTTTGAGAACTATATTGTCGGGGAGCAGATTATCCCGATTGAACATTGTCTTTTGGCAGCAGAGGGAACGAAAAAGGAGGAGATCAAGACCGTTTATTCTCATCCGCAGTCTTTAATGCAGAGCGCGCAGTATCTTCAAGATAAGGGCTGGCAGCAGATTAGTATGAAGAACAATGCGTTTGCAGCAAAGAAAGTTGCTGATGAAAATGATCCTGCACAGGCAGCGATTGCCAGCGAAACGGCAGCAAAGGTTTACGGGCTTACGGTTTTGGAGAAGGGGATAAACGATTTAAAACAAAATTCAACGCGCTTTATTATTGTGACAAATCAAAAAGTATTTTCTAAGAAAGCGAGTAAAATCAGTCTTTGTTTTGCATTACAGCATAAGAGCGGCGCGCTGTACCATGCACTTTCACATTTAATGTACAATGGGCTGAATATGACGAAGATTGAGTCAAGACCGCTCGCAGGCAGAAATTGGGAATATTGGTTTTTCCTTGATTTTGAAGGGAATCTGCAGGATAGCGCGGTGAAAAACGCATTGCGGGGGCTGCGCGAGGAAACCCGCAATATGAAGGTACTTGGGAATTATTGATTAGATAGGCAGGGGGAATGGTTCATCTTGCCGTATAGGAATGGGGGATTCATATGGCATACAAAACTTTTGCTGCGATTGATGTAGGCTCTTATGAGCTTGCAATGAAGATTTTTGAGATATCAACAAAAAATGGGATTAAGGAAATAGACCATATTAGGCACAGGATAGAATTGGGGACAGACTCTTATCATACAGGGAAAATCAGCAATGAACGGGTGGATGAACTATGCAGAATACTGCGTGAATTTACGGAGATTATGAAATCCTATAAAGTGGATGCATACAAAGCATACGGTACAAGCGCAATTCGGGAAACAAAGAATGCATTGATTCTGCTGGATCAGATACATATGGGAACAGGGATTAAGATAGAAGTGTTAAGCAATTCCGAACAGCGTTTCCTGGATTATAAGTCTGTGGCGGCAAAAGGGCAGGCGTTCCAGAATGTAATTGAGAAAAGTACGGCTTTTATCGACATCGGCGGCGGCAGTATTCAGTTATCGCTGTTTGACAAGGATAGTTTGGTGACATCACAAAATATCCGTCCGGGTGTGCTGCGTATGCGGGAAGAACTGGCAAATGTGTCTTATCGCTCCTACCAGCTTGATGAGATAGTGGAGGAGATGATCTGTGACCGTTTGGAGAGCTTCCGCAAAATGTTTATGGGCAATCGGAAAATTCAAAATATTATTCTGGTGGATGATTATGTATCTTTGATTTTGCAGAGGGATTTCTTGGAAACAAAGAAAAAAGGGTATGTGGATGTGCGTACGTTTTTGGAGTTTGTGGATACCTTAAAAAAGAAAAAAGCACGTGAAATTGCGCTTTCTCTTGGACTGGCACAGGAAAATATTGCGTTGCTGCATTTGTCTGCGTTGTTGTTAAAGCATATGATACAAGTGCTTGGTGCGGAAATGCTCTGGGCGCCGGGGGTAAGCATTTGTGATGGTATGGCTTATGAGTATGCAGAAAGAACCAAATTGGTAGCCCCAGAGAAATGTGGTGTGCATAATTTTGAACAGGATATTCTTGCATGTGCAAGAGATATTAACCGCCGTTATCAGGGCAGTGAGGAACGGACAAGAGAGCGGGAGGAGATTGTTCTAACAATTTTTGACCATATGAAAAAGATACATGGATTGACGAAGCGGGATAGGCTTTTATTGCAGCTTGCGGCGATTTTATGTGAGTGCGGCAGGTATATCAGTCTTGTAAATGTGGCACAAAGTTCTTACAGCATTATATTATCAACGGAAATTATTGGTCTTTCTCACGTGGAGCGGGAGATTGTGGCAAATGTTGTCAAGTATACTGCCGAGGAGTTTGATTATTATGCGACATTGGGGCGAGCGGCGTTTATTGACCGTGAAACGTATCTAAGGATTGCAAAGTTAACAGCGATTATCCGGCTTTCGGCTGGACTGGATATCAGCCATAGAGGAAAATTCCGTCAGATTAAGATTACTAGCAAAGAGGACAAGATGATTCTAACCGTGGAAACAAATGCCGATATGACACTGGAGCTTGGCTTGTTTGGAAAGTGTACTACGTTGTTTGAGGAAGTATATAATATGAAACCCGTGATGAAACAGAAAAAAATATGACATTAGTATAATATTAGTTGGTATGATATTAGATGGAGGGGAAATTATATGGGAGAGAAAGCTTCCAAGATGGATTATAGCAAGTCCGAATACTACTACAATAGAGAATTAAGCTGGGTAGCGTTTAACCACCGCGTGCTTGGGGAGGCGCGTGACAAGACAATCCCATTGTTTGAGCGGCTGAAATTTTTGAGCATTACAGCGTCGAATTTAGATGAGTTTTTTATGGTGCGCGTGGCGTCGTTAAAGGATATGGTAAGTACGGGATATAAAAAAACAGATATCGCAGGTATGCTGCCAGAACAGCAGTTGGAGGAGGTAAACAAGGCAACACATGATTTGGTAAATATGCAGTATTCAACATACAACCGTTCTCTGCTGCCGCTGCTTGCTGAAAGTGGATTAATCGTTGTGGAAAAACATGAGGATTTGACAAAAGAGGACTGTGCATATGTAGACCGCTTTTTTCAAGATAATGTTTATCCTGTGTTAACGCCAATGGCGGTAGATTCCTCACGTCCGTTTCCGCTGATTCGCAATAAGTCGCTGAACTTAGGCGCATTGGTTTCACGAAAAACAGAAAAAGGACGGAAACTGTTGTTTCACAAGAAATCCGCCGCAGGAAAAGAACTGGAATTTGCAACTGTCCAAGTGCCCAGTGTGATTCCGCGGATTGTTTCCCTGCCCAATGCGGAGGATGGCAAAAAACGTGTGATTTTATTGGAACAGATTATTGAACGCAATATGAATCAACTTTTTTTAAACTACAACATTGAGTGTGTTTTTCCGTTTCGGATTATGCGCAATGCGGATTTCTATATTGAGGAAGAAGAAACGGATGACTTGCTCAAGGAAATGGAAAAGCAGCTAAAGAAAAGACAGTGGGGACAGGCGATTCGCCTTGAGGTGGAAGAACATATTGACCAGCGGCTTTTGGATATTATTAAAAAGGAACTTGCCATTGAAGAATGTGATATTTATTATATAGCAGGGCCGCTTGATTTAACATTTTTAATGAAAATGTATAGTCTTTCTGGCTTTGATGATTTAAAAAGCAAGCCATATATTCCACAGCCTGTGGAGGAACTTGTGGCAGCTTCGGATATTTTCGAGGAAATTCGTAAACACGATATTTTGCTGCATCATCCATATCAGACATTTACGCCGGTTGTGGACTTTATTAAACAGGCGTCCCGTGATCCGGATGTGCTTGCGATTAAGCAGACATTGTACCGTGTCAGCGGCAATTCGCCGATTATCGCAGCGCTTGCACAGGCAGCAGAAAATGGCAAGCAGGTTTCTGTATTGGTAGAATTAAAAGCGCGTTTTGATGAGGAAAACAATATTGTGTGGGCGAAAAAGCTGGAAAAAGCTGGCTGCCATGTAATTTATGGACTTGTCGGGTTAAAGACTCACTGCAAAATTACGCTGGTAGTGCGGCGTGAGGAGGAAGGTATTCGGCGATATGTGCATCTTGGAACCGGAAATTATAATGATGCAACGGCAAAGCTTTATACCGATCTGGGAATTTTAACATGCAGCGAGGCAATTGGTGAGGATGCAACGGCAGTTTTCAATATGCTTTCTGGTTATTCAGAGCCGCTTGGCTGGAATCATCTGGCATTGGCGCCGCTATGGCTAAAAGATAAGTTTTTATATTTGATTAACCGTGAAAAAGAAAATGCTATCAACAAACGTCCGGCACGGATTGTGGCGAAAATGAATTCGCTGTGTGATCCCGACATTATTAAGGCATTGTATGAAGCGGCGGCAGAGGGCGTGCAAATTGAACTGATTGTTCGCGGTATTTGCTGTCTGCGAATTGGCGTTGCAGGAACAAACGACAATATTACTGTGCGTTCTATAGTAGGAAATTTCTTGGAGCACGCGAGAATTTTTTACTTTGAAAATGCTGGAAATCCAGAGTTTTATATGGGAAGCGCCGACTGGATGCCAAGAAACCTTGAACGCAGAGTTGAGATTTTATTTCCTGTATTAAATCCTGAACTAAAAGAAAAAGTATGGCATATTTTGGAAAATCAGCTAAAGGACGCACAGAAGGCGCATCTTCTAAAACCCGACGGAACATATGAAAAGGTTTATAAATCCGAAAAAGAACTTTGGAACGCACAGGAGGAGTTTTGTAAGGAATATATGGCAGTTGCGGCAAAAATGAAAAAAGAACAGTCGCTTGCAAGAACGTTTAAGCCAGAATATAGTCAATCCTAAAGAAAAATTGTAAATAGAAAGGAGTATATTTTCTGTGATAAAATATATATTGGCGTCAGGTTCACCCAGGCGCAAAGAACTGCTAGATCAGATAGGGCTTGCATTTACCGTATTGGTGGCGCATGGGGAAGAAGTGATTACCAAGGAAACACCGTGGGAAATTGTAGAGGAACTTTCTTATATAAAAGCAAATGCTGTAACGACGGAAAAAGCAGCGGCGATAGCAACTGCTTTTGCGGAAACAGTAGAAGCGGAAAAAACAGGTGATAGGGCAAATAATAGGATTGTTATTATCGGAGCAGATACCATTGTTGCCTATGGAAATGAAATTATGGGGAAACCCAAAGATAGGGAAGATGCTGTAAGGATGCTGACGCTATTGCAAAATAATACGCACCAGGTATATACAGGCGTTACTTTGGTAATCCTTGATAATGGTGAAAAGAAAACGATTTCTTTTTATGAGAAAACAGATGTAACCATGTACCCAATGACCACAGAGCAGATTGCAGCGTATGTGTCGACCGGCGAGCCTATGGACAAGGCAGGTGCCTATGCGATACAGGGAAAATGCGCCGCTTATATCAAAGGAATTAATGGGGATTACAATAATGTAGTAGGTCTGCCGGTCGCACGATTCATTCATGAGTTAATCGAATTACAGTTCCCCTTTGTCTAATTAAATACGAAATCCCTTGAATATTGTGATAAAAGGGTTTACAAACTGATAAAAGAATGGTTATTATAGTAAAGAAGGAATAATAATACAAATCAAAGGAGAGGATATTATGCACGAATATGATGAAGCAATACTTAAATGTTTTTTGGACAATCAGCTCCAGCTTTTGCCGGAACCGGTAGCGAGCAATATTGATGAGGCGGAGGCATTCCTAGAGGAGTGCGTGGCAGTTGTAGTCGATTCCATTGATGAAGTTTGGGATTACTTTGATGCGCAAGGTGTTGACCTTGAAGGGCAGGAAAAAGAAGAAATTGTGGATGCGCCGGAAGTGTTTGATATCGGGGACGGAAGATATCTGATTGTCGAAAGTTAAAGTCTAAAGAATAAGAAAAGGAAAAGAATAGTGGAAAGAGTATCAAATATATCGGTATGGCAGCTTCGGCTGTTTGAAGGGTTTGACAGAGATATTATGGTAATGCAGCGTGATGAGGAGGAAGTCTTTGACGAGGCGCTTCACGTATTTTTTGAAAAGGATTACTATCATATTTATGTCACAAAGGCGTCGAAATATGGCACGCATCGCTACGCCTATCATGAGGATAAATTGGGCGAGGTGGTCAATCAGGTTTTTGAGGAAAATATCCAAGGTCTGGTGCTGCATATCCGCGCGAATGATGAATCGCCGAAAGATGCATTGTGTGATGAGCGGTATTTGTCGGCGAAGGATTTAATCGGTTTAAAAGATGTGGCAGACAGCTATCACCATTTGTATATGGCTACGATTGAAAGAGGTTCTAAAGAGGAGGCAGTCGCGAAACTATGGACAAAATATGTGTACATAATAGGACAGCTTCCCGAAGTTGGGAAAAAGCCCGCAGAGGGTGAGAAACCAGTGTTTGAGTTAATGACGCTGCGGCGCAAAAAGGATGGCAGCACGGCAACAGCAGAGGATTTTGATTATGAGTCATTAAAGATTTTTCTGACAGCAGACAGTGCAATGCGTTTTAATGCGGATAAGAAACCGATTAATAAGTATAAGCTTTCCATGCTTTCCCAGTTGGTGCGCGGCAAACTGCAAATAATTATTGAACCGCATCGCAATTACTGGCTGGAATACGATCCTGCCGCGATTGATTTAAGCAGGCATTTGAAATTTCCGCACTTTGACGAAGAAACTGTAAAGGCAAGGGTGCGTGCATTTTTTGAAATGGAGCAGGTGTATATTCTGCTTGCGCCGCTCTACAGTGATTACAGAGTAGGGCTTGGCAATCCATTTTTAATGAAAGCAGACGAAAAGACGGTGTTTCTCTATCTTTTTGAAAAATATGACGATGCTGTCAGTTATACGCTGCAAAATCCGGCATTGCTGCCTGCTCTTGATGGGATATATCCTATCGGTATATTAAACAAAAATAACAGAATGTTGAATCTTCACACAATAATTGCGCTGGCGGATAAAATCGGCGTGACGGGTATACAGTTAGATATGGAATCTATGCAGGCGCTTGGCTGCAAAATGGAGTTTTTTAAAGCAGCTTCGGAGAAAGAGTATCAAATCGATCAGCTTCTTACAGAGGAGGAATTAAGCCAAGTCCGGCGTATGCAGGATCATGCGGAGCAATACCGTTTTCCGTTGGTTCCATTTTATGATCAAACAAACAATTTTGTTGTTAGTGAAGAACGCAAGGCAGAGTTAGCGGCACATATGGATCAGGACTTTGATCAAGGCATTACGTATTTAGCAGGGTGCAGTCTTGCAGAAATTATGGTAATGATGCAGCAGGCAGCAGCGCGTTTTGACAAGGCAAGGGCAGAGAAAGACGAGGAACAGCAGAAATTTTACGGGCAGTTAATGAATCGGATAACCATTCCTTTGACAGAGCTGCTTTGTGAACAGCCGTATATCTATACGCTTCGACAGGATAATGGAGAATTAATGCTAAGAAACCAGCTTCCCTATTTGGTGGTGACCAATCGGTTTGAAGCAGGCAGGCGGGGAGAGGGCAGGCTGTTACCAGTAGGCATTGACAATCCGCAGTTTATGGATAAACTATGCGAGGCGGGCAAGGCGGCAATCTTAACAGATGGCCCGAGTCTGCTCTGTGCTGTTGATACAAACTTAATGCGTGAAGTGGCAAAACAGTGGAAGCGATCAGAACCACTGCGCGAGGAATTGATGATTTATTTAACGCAGGGAAGGGGGCTTTCGAATGTGGAAGCAGGTTATTACTATCGGCGTTTAAAGTCTGATCAAGGAATTTTTATAGAGTTCGTATCAACTGTCCGAAATGGTGCATATCCGCCAATGGGAATGATTACGATTAACGGGCATACAGCAAAAGATCTTGCGGAAGCAAAAAACTTGCAGTACTATGAAGCATACAGTGCGCTGTTAGCGTTAAAAGAAAATCCCGACGAATCCGCAGCAGACAAAGAAGAAGCAGACAAAGAAGTTGATAAGCAAGCGGATCAGGAAACTGGTCAAGACGAAGAAAAGAAAGGGCTTTTTGGCAGATTGTTTAAAAAGTAAAAGAAAGATTGGGGTAGCAAATTATGCTGCTCCGATTTGCAGTGTGATATGAAAAAGAAATCAATTTTTGCAACAGGAATAATTACGAGTATATTATTAGGATTAACTGCATGTAGTTCTACGGCGGAATCCGAACAAACAGAGCAATCCAGTATACAAGAATCCATAGAATCTAAAGAATCCACAGAATCTAAAGAATCCAATGAAACGCAGACAATCACTGCTATAGAAGCTGCAGAGGAGGAGAGCGGACGCTGTGATAAAGCATTTGGAAGCTATCTTGTGCCGCAGGGCTGGGTGGAAGCGGAAACGTTCTCTACAGAAGATAAGTTTTTCTATGTTCGAGAGGGCGAGGAGGAAGCGGAAGCACCAGATAATATTTCAATTAATATTGGAAAAAACCGCTATGCAGCGCAAGATCATTTGGCGTTTCGCAAGGCGATAATGGCGCAGCTTCTTAGGCAGACTGGCGGGGCAGAGGGCGTTTCTGTAACTGGTGCCGGTTCACAGACGGACAACGGGGATATTTTGTACCAGTTTACGATTGCAGAGGAAGAAAGCGGGATTGTGACAACACAGTATTATATAGTGGGAGAATATCAGTTTTGTTTAATCCACGAAACAAACTTTACACAATCCGAGGAAGTAGATGAAGTAGCCAAAGAGATTGTGAATAGCTTTGTTTGGGGGGATAATTGATAAGAGCCAGAGAAGGAAGTGAAAGGTGCTGTCGGAATATAATCGTTTTGCACAATAAATTGTGAGAAAACTGTATTTCCTGACAGCACCTGTTTATATTGTAAAGTCTTTATCTTCGCACCCATTTTCCAAACAATGTCCGTTTGTACTTTTGCAGTTCTTCTTTTGCGGCAGGATAATTTTTGGCATTTTTTAAGTATTCGACCCCTTTTGCAATATCCTCCTGAATACCTAGACTTTGGCAGTACATAACGCCGAGGGCATAATTTGCTTCGGGAATATTCTCCGCAGTAAGAACGGATTCCAAAAGTTTGCGAGCCTGTCGATAGTCGGTCTGTGTGCCGCGTCCGTAAAAATAGCACATACCAAGGCAGAATTTTGCAGCAGTACCAGCATAATCCGCCAACATTACTTCATTGAGCAGTGAAAATGCTTTATCGAAGTCTTGCGGCACGCCTTGTCCATGGTAATACAAGATTCCTAAGTTTTCCACGCAGCCTAGACGGTGAGAGTCGCAGTTGATTGGGGTCAGCCCTTTTTCATAATATTGTGCGGCAGTAGCAAGGTCTTGGGGAACACCTTTGCCCTTTTCATAAAGTTCGCCGAGGTGAAGCCAGCATTCTGGCTGACCGTTCTCGGAACCAAGCTGATACCAATGAATCGCTTCTGCAACTTTTCCTTTGTCCATAAGCTCGTCCGCATAGAAATGCTGGTATGTAGGATATCCCATTTCTGCGCCGATTTTATTTAATTCTTTCGCCTTTTTGGGGTGAGGTGCAATAATATCTTCGTCGCCTTGGGTATAATAGTGGTCAAGGTTGTTTCCAGCAAAAAAGATGCCGCCGCGGAATGCTTTTTGAAACCAGTCCTCGCATTTGGAGATATTTTCTTTTAAGTATGCTTTGAATTTGGCATCGCTGGAAAATGAGGAGCGGTCTTTCCCTTGAATTTCCATAAAATCCCACCAGAAATAAGTGTTTCCAATCGTATACTGGCAGAAAGCATCGCCAGCTTCTGCCATTTCAAGTACAATATCAAAAGCTTCTTGGAGGCTGGAAAAGGGCATTTTTCTTTGTAATGCCGGAGTTAATTCACCAGTGCGCATACAGACAAGCACACCCAGTGCGCTGCCTTGTTCTACGGATTTGTGGAGTAGTTGTTCCACGCGGGCGTCGTCAACGGGAAAACCATGCCCTGGCCATACATACTGTTTTCCGCACAGACATCTTGCGAGAATACAGGATGCATCACCGTCGCCGGCTGCGGATGCCTGTTCTAAGAGGGCAAAACCTTCTGCCCCTTTGCGCGTGCCCACATTATAATAGATATCGTTAAGTGCTTGTTTTACTTCGTTGCTAAATCCTCTTTTCATTATGATTCCTCCGATTTGTTTGGTTTTGGGCATATACTATTGGGTGCTCCAAGATTCTTGGATGCAATCGCCGCTTCGACCAAGCCCCTAAAAAGTGGGTGTGGTCTGTTGGGGCGGCTCTTGAGTTCTGGATGCGCCTGCGTTGCCAGGAAAAACGGATGTGAGGGAATTTCAACCATCTCTACAATGCGTCCGTCAGGAGAAAGCCCTGATAATAGCATTCCCTTTTCCACAACGGCGGCACGGTAATCATTGTTTACTTCATAGCGGTGCCTATGGCGCTCATGAATCGTTTCTTCACTGTATAACTGATACGCTTTGGAAGCGGTGTCTAAGTGGCAGGGATAGGAGCCGAGCCGCAGCGTGCCGCCGATATCTTCAACGCCGTTTTGATCGGGCATAAGCGCAATAACAGGGTGCGTGGTATTGGGGTTTAGTTCGATGCTGTGCGCGTCATTATAGCCGACAACATTTCGAACAAATTCGACAATTGAAAGCTGCATTCCAAGACATAGCCCAAGGAAGGGAATACTGTTTTCTCTTGCGTAGCGGATCGCGTCGATCATGCCTTCAATACCGCGGTCGCCAAAGCCGCCAGGAACGAGCAGTCCATTGATGCCATGCAGAATTTCGCTGACGTTCTCGGCATTGACAGTTTCTGAGTCTACCCATTGAATGGTTACAGTTGCGTGCTGTGGAATGCCGCCGTGCTTTAGCGCTTCGACAACGCTAATATATGCGTCGTGAAGCTGCGTATATTTACCGACCAGCGCAATGGTGACATCCTGCGTGGGGGATTTTAAATCGTCAACCATTTTCGCCCAATCGGAAAGATCCGGCTTCGGGCAGTCTAAGTGCAGGCATTCGCAGGCAACTTCCGCAAGATGTTCTTTTTCCATTGCAAGCGGTGCTTCGTACAGATATTCGACGTCAAGGTTTTGGAGCACATGAGAGTTTGGCACATTGCAGAACAAGGCAATTTTATCTTTAATGCTTTGGCCCAGTTCATGCTCGCTGCGGCATACAATAATATCCGGCTGAATGCCCATCCCTTGCAGCTCTTTGACGCTTGCCTGTGTTGGCTTGGTTTTCATCTCCTGTGAGGCGCTTAGATAGGGAATTAGCGTAACATGGATTAAAATAGCGTTTTCATGACCTATTTCATGCTGAAACTGGCGGATTGACTCCAAAAACGGCTGGCTTTCGATATCGCCGACAGTGCCGCCGACCTCAATAATGGCAATACGCATTTCAGGGTCTGTGAAATTGCGGTAGAAACGGCTTTTTATTTCGTTGGTAATATGGGGAATTACTTGTACTGTTCCGCCGCCGTAATCGCCGCGCCGCTCCTTTTGCAGAACGCTCCAATAAACTTTTCCGGTTGTGACATTGGAATTTTTATCCAAACTTTCATCTATAAAACGCTCATAATGTCCTAAATCAAGGTCTGTTTCGGCGCCGTCGTCCGTAACGAATACCTCACCATGTTGAATCGGGTTCATGGTGCCTGGATCGATATTAATATAAGGGTCAAATTTCTGCATTGTTACTTTGTAGCCTCTGGATTTTAGCAGCCTGCCCAAAGAAGCTGCAGTAATTCCCTTTCCTAGCCCTGAAACGACGCCGCCTGTGACAAATACATATTTTACTGGCATAATTTTCCAATTCCTTTCTCTAAATAGTTGGTAGAATTTTACATTTGCTACAAAATTCGTAAGAAACTGTAGTGATTGAGAAACATCATATTTAAAGTACAAGTAATTATACAACGTCCAGCCATAAAAAAGCTATAGTTTTTTACAAAATATTTATACTTCCTACGATTATTTCAGAAAGTTTGTGTTGATTTATAAAGCGCGAATCCGTATAATAAAAAGTGGCTTTTTATATTTTAATAAAAAAGACGAGATCGTATAGACCAAAAGTGGCTTTTTATATTTTAATTAAAAAGACGAGATCGTATAGACCAAATGAAAGGATTATTATATAAAATATGAATAACAATCAAATTGATAACTATGACAACAATTCCAACCGCAATAACGGCGGTTCTGGAGGCGGTAATGGGAATGGCAACAATAACGGTGGAAAAGATCCCAAGAAGCAGAGTCTTTTGATTATGCTTGTGGCAGCGTTAATTTCGCTTTTGTGTATCAGCTATTTTACAAGTGCCGTGACACATGCGACAAATAAGGAAATTCCTTACAATGAATTTATTAAAATGGTCGAGAAGGGACAGGTGCAGTCGGTGAAGATTGAGTCAAGTCATCTGGTGATTGTGCCTAAGGTGCAGGAGGAAAGCTCAAAGCCAATGTACTACTACCAGCCAACGATCACATATACCACAGGAAAAATCGAGGAGGATGAAACCCTGACCAAAAGGTTGTTGGCGGCTGGCGTGGAGGTCAGCGGTACGGTGCCAGACGGATCGGGAATTATTATGTCGCTTCTGTATTATATTGTGCCAGTTTTATTGATGTGGGGGCTTTTAAGCCTGCTTCTGCGCAGAATGACGGGCGGCGGCGGTGCGTTCAGCATGGGCAAGAGCAATGCTAAAGTTTATGTGCAGAAGGAAACGGGGATTACGTTTAAAGATGTGGCTGGTGAGGACGAGGCAAAAGAGTCCTTGCAGGAGGTTGTGGATTTCCTGCATAATCCAGGGAAATATTCTAAAATTGGTGCGAAGCTGCCAAAGGGTGCGCTGCTGGTAGGCCCTCCCGGAACCGGTAAAACGATGCTTGCAAAAGCTGTGGCAGGCGAGGCGCACGTGCCATTTTTCTCACTTGCAGGCTCGGATTTTATTGAATTATATGTCGGTGTCGGTGCGTCGCGTGTCCGTGATTTATTTAAGGAAGCAGAGAAAAATGCACCATGTATTATCTTTATTGACGAGATTGACGCAATAGGTAGAAGCCGTGACTCAAAATACGGCGGCGGAAATGAGGAGCGCGAACAGACGCTGAATCAACTTCTTTCAGAGATGGATGGGTTTGACGGCAAAAAGGGCATTATTATTTTAGCTGCAACAAACCGTCCAGAAATATTAGATAAAGCACTGCTTCGTCCGGGACGGTTTGACAGGCGGATTATTGTAGATAAACCGGATTTAAAGGGTCGTGTTAATATACTAAAAGTACATGCTAAAGATGTATTAATGGATGAAACTGTAGATTTGGATGCAATTGCGCTTGCGACAAGCGGCGCAGTAGGCGCAGACCTTGCCAATATGATTAATGAAGCAGCGATTAATGCCGTTAAAGAGGGCAGAGAATTTGTTAGTCAGAAGGATTTGTTTAGCGCGGTAGAAGTGGTGCTTGTAGGTAAGGAGAAGAAAGACCGCATTATGAGCAAGGAGGAGCGCAAAATCGTTTCTTATCACGAAGTGGGTCATGCTCTTGTCAGTGCATTGCAGAAAAATTCGGAGCCAGTGCAGAAAATTACAATTGTGCCGCGTACAATGGGTGCGCTTGGCTATGTAATGCATGTGCCGGAAGATGAGAAATACTTAAATTCTCAAGCGGAATTACACGATATGATTGTCGGGCTGCTTGGCGGACGTGCCGCGGAGGAGATTGTGTTTGATACTGTGACAACAGGCGCTTCCAACGATATCGAGAAAGCGACAAGTATTGCGCGTTCCATGGTGACAAGGTATGGTATGAGCAAGAAATTCGGGCTTATGGGGCTTGAAACGGTAGAGAGTCAGTATCTTGACGGCAGAAGTGCAATGAATTGTGCTGATAATACAGCATCAGAAGTGGATGCGGAAGTAATGCAGATACTCAAAGAAGCATATGAGGAAGCTTTGGGTCTTTTGCGCGAAAACAGAGAGATTATGGATCAGATTGCAGCGCATTTGATTGAGAAAGAAACCATTACAGGAAAAGAATTTATGAAGATATTCCGCGAAGCAAAAGGACTGCCGGAGCCTGACGAGAAGAAAGAGATTGGCACAGCGGAAATAAATACAGAGAAAATAATTGAAAAACCTATGGAAGATAATACGAAAGAAATACAGAGTTTGGATATGCAGCAGGAATCGGAGCAGACCAATACAGAGAATGCGAACGGAGCAGCATATCAGAATACAGGAGTTTTAGGTGCAGAAACAGGAAACAGCGGGCAGACAGTGACACAACAATCTTATTATGGCGGCGTGCAGTCGCAGCAGAGGGGGAATGATTATGCGCAGGAAAAGACGCAGGAGAACGAATATGTGCACAATGAAGTCGCAATTCGGCCCACCAATCAAGATGTATGTAGTGAAGAGGCTGGGGAACGATCAGAAGATAGTCAAATTCCGGAAAAAGACGTGGCTGGAGAAATGGATAGACAAGACACGGGAGAAATGGGCAATTCAAGGTTTGGAGCGGTTTGGGATAGGAATGTAAACGGAAGACAGTAATAAAGCAATAGATAGGATACACAGTCCCTTAGCAGGTATGTGTATCCTTCGATGTTTTATATACTACATAACGCCAGAATTTACCGTACTGGTTAAACGTATATAGCTGGCGTTATGTAGTCAGGTTACTCGGAAAATTTAACTGTTAAGCAGTATAAGTAGGGAATGCGGGATATTGTATAATAGAGCTATGTATTATACCATTTTGTATTGCAGGGCTTTGTGAGATAAGATTTTTGTGTTTTGGAGCAGTATATGGAAAAGGAGCGGGGTATGGCAGACGGTGTGGATAAAAACGATATCGAAAATATGCTGGAAATATTAGATAGTTTTGCCAATTCGGAAGAAAGCCGTTTAAAGGTGGAGGCAGTGGAAAACTTGCCGCAGGGGACGGCGCAGAAACAACATCATCATGGGCGCTGCGATATTGGCAGCCCGTGGGCAAAAGGTCAAGCGTTTGATGTATTGGAATAGGAAGGTAAAGCGCAGGAACAGTATTTACTTGCGTATTATATGTAATGCTGTATGCGGCTGACGGGAAGTATGAAGCGAAAGGAAGAGATCAATGAATCAGGATTTTGATGTGCAGGAGGAATTAAAGAAGCTGCCGAAAAAGCCGGGTGTTTATATTATGCATGATGCTGATGATACGATTTTGTATGTTGGAAAGGCTGTAAATCTGCATAATCGCGTACGTTCTTATTTCAAGGAAAATATTGGGCGTGGACCACAGATTGACAAAATGGTTTCATTGATTGCGCGGTTTGAATATATCGTTACGGATTCGGAGTTAGAAGCGCTTGTCTTAGAAAATAATCTGATCAAAGAGTACGCTCCTAAGTATAATACTTTGCTGAAAGATGACAAGACATATCCTTATATTAAAGTAACGCTTGGAGAGGAATTTCCACGGATTGTTATGGTGCGGCAAATGAAAAAGGATAAGGCGAAGTATTTTGGACCTTTTACCAATGGCGGTGTAAAGGAAACCATTGATCTTATTAATAAATTGTATCTGCTGCGGACGTGTAACCGTAAACTGCCCAAGGAGATTGGAAAAGAACGCCCTTGTTTAAATTATCATATTAACCAGTGTTGTGCGCCTTGTCTAGGAGGGGTATCACAGGAGGAATATGCGAAGCGGATAGAGCAGGCAATCGAGTTTCTTAATGGAAAACAGCAGCCGATTATCAAAGAACTAAAGGAGAAAATGCAGGCAGCTTCCGAAAATATGGAATTTGAGGAAGCAATGAAATATCGTGATTTAATTGAAAATATTAAAAAAGTCAGCGAAAGCCAGAAAATGTCGGATAATGTAGGGGAAGATAAGGATATTATTGCGCTTGCAATCGATGGAAATGAAACGGTTGTTCAGGTCTTTTTCCTAAGAAACGGGAAATTAATTGGCAGAGAACACTTCTATATGACACAGATAGAAGAACCGCTTGCGGATAAAATATTAACAAGTTTTGTTAAACAGTTCTATGCAGGGACACCGTTTATTCCAAGAGAAATTATGTTACAGGAACCGATTGAAGATATGGAACTTGTGGAAAGCTGGCTGACAAGCCGCAAGGGGACACGTGTACATTTGCGCGTACCGCAAAAAGGGGCGAAAGAAAAGCTGGTGGATTTAGCAGCGCGCAATGCGCAGTTGGTGTTAAGCCAAGACCGTGAACGCATTCGCCGTGAGGAGGGCAGAACGATTGGCGCAGTTAAGGAGATTGAAGAACTTTTAGGGATTGGGCCGCTGACACGCATGGAGGCGTTTGATATATCCAATACCAGCGGTTTTGCCAATGTAGGTTCAATGGTTGTCTATGAGAAAGGCAAGCCCAAACGCAGCGATTATCGTAAATTTCGCATGAAAACTGTGGCAGGCCCTGACGATTATGCTTGTATGCATGAAGTATTGACAAGGCGGTTTCAGCATGGTTTGGACGAGCGTGAAGAATTAAAAAATGCTGAAAACGGCATGGAGGAACAGTTCGGCAGTTTTACAAAGTTTCCGGATCTGCTACTAATGGACGGCGGCAGAGGGCAGGTAAATATTGCGTTGCAGGTATTGGAAGAACTTGACATTTCGATTCCTGTCTGCGGCATGGTAAAGGATGACAATCACAGGACTAGGGGGCTGTATTTTAATAATATGGAGCTGCCCATTGACCGCAATAGTGAAGGTTTTAAATTGATTACACGCATTCAGGACGAGGCGCATCGTTTTGCGATTACGTATCATCGTTCGCTGCGCAGTAAGGTACAGGTGCATTCCGTTTTGGAGGAGATTCCCGGCGTAGGCCCAAGCCGCAGAAAGGCATTAATGAAGTATTTTAAGTCGATAGAGGAAATGCGTGCGGCGAATGTGGATACGCTTCTGGAAGTGCCGGGGATTACTACAAAAGTGGCGGAGAAGATTTATGCGTTTTTTCAACAGGCGCACGAAACGGATGCAGAAGAATCGTGACGGATAGGGCGGGGAAGAGCAGATAAAATGGAGGTATCAAATGACAGCAACACACTGTGTAAAAGATACAGAGAATCAAATAATTGGATTCCTTGTTGACGGTGTTTTCTATACGGATTATAATATCAAAGAAAATATCCAATATATAGAAAATCTGTTTCTTTCTGAAAAAGGGGATATTGTCACTAACGAAAATTTGCCGAAATGCACCTATCAGCAGGCGGTAAATGGTGTAAAATATCAGTTGATTGCGCAGGAAAATTATTTTCAGCGGGATATTCAGGAGGAACTGCTTTGCTGGAAACAAGATGCACTGCACAAGGTTCTGCAATTGGAGGGTTCTCGTCAGATTGGAAAGACAACGGAACTTTTGAAGTTTGCCTATGCACAGTATGAGTATATAATTTACATTAGTTTATTTGAAGATTCTTATCAATTCACTGAGGTACTGCGTTGCGGCTGTACACCGTTAGAGATGGAAAAATATTGCAGGCGGGCACAGCTTCCGCATTTTGTCAATAGTAGAAAAACAATAATAATTATTGATGAAATTCAAGTAAGTCCTATGGTTTACAATTCCATTCGGATGATTCGCGCAAATTTGGATTGTGACCTTATTGTGACAGGAAGCTATTTGGGACAGACATTAAATAAAGAGTTTTTTCAGCCGGCAGGAACAGTTGCTTATTTATATATGTATCCGCTTTCTTTTTCGGAATTCTGCCGGATATTTGAAAAAGAAGATTTATTGAAAACATTAGATTTATACGGCGGGGAAGAGAATGCTTCTCTGTGTAAGAAGGATTTGGAAAACAGGGAATCATGCGCTGGTTATAATGAATTATATAAATTGTATGAACTGTATAAGAAAATCGGCGGATATCCCGAAGCAGTAAAGGCATATGCAAAAACACATAATATTGTTAAGTGCTATGAAGTGATTGAAAATCTGCTGATAACGTTTGAAAAGGAATCACGCAATTACTTTCGTGAATCCAAAGAACCTTTGATATTTCGGACAGTGTATACAGAGGCGCTAAAAGAAATGTGTCGTGAAAAGCGGGGAACAGGCAGTAAATTGGTAGAAACCATTACAGGTATGACAAAAACAGAAATCGCAGTGAATTCCCCCAAGCAGATGATTAGCCGCACTGAAATATCCAATGCGGTTGCGTGGCTGGGCTATTCGGGGATTATCGGGGAATGCGGCTTATACAATAATGGCGATGTTAACGATTATATTCCAGCGAGGCGTCTATATTATATGGACTGCGGGATTGCGTCTTATGTGGCGGAACAGACTGCATTGCCCAAAGATAATATTGATGGTTTTTTATCAGAGAATTTTGTTTATACGGAATTGATGCGTTTATATAAAAAAAGAGCAGGAGAAAAGCTGGTAAAAGGGGAATCGCCATGTTTTTCGATTTATGGCGGGTATGAATTGGATTTTATGATTTTGGGGAAAGACAATACAATATATGGGCTGGAAGTTAAAACCAATACGGGAGCGCCAGCGTCCTTAAAAGTTTTTATAGATAAAAAGCTGGTTGACAGGGGGATTGTAGCAAAGAAAACAACTGGCGGGCATAGCGAGCAGTTTGATACCATTCCAATTTATATGGTGGGTGTGCGGTTTCCGTATATTTGATATAAAATTGATACTGGCGAGTACTTCAATTTGCCAATGACGCAAAAAATAAATTTTTTATTAAATAAAACGTAAAAAATTTTTTAAAATAAGTATTTATAGAAAGAAAAGAGGTAAGTAAATATGATTTCACAAAAATACAAAGATATGCTGCAGGCAAAGTCGGTTATCCGTGAGATGTCGGCGTGGGCGAATCAACGGGGGGCAGAGATTGGCTATGAAAATGTGTTCGATTACAGTTTAGGCAATCCGTCAGTACCAGTGCCGCAGGCGTTTACAGACAAGATGATAGAGCTTTTGCAGACACGGGATGTCATGGAGCTTCATGGGTACAGCCAGTCGCAGGGAATCCCTTCTGTGCGCGCAAAGTTTGCCGCGTATCTCAATAAAACCTTTGGTATGAATTACACTGCAGAGCATATATTTATGACAACGGGGGCAGCAGGCGCTGTGGCGCACGCCGTAAGGGCAGTGACGCAGCCAGGCGATGAAGTGATTACATTTGCGCCGTATTTCCCAGAGTATCATCACTACGTAAATCAGACAGGAGCAGTATTAAAAGTGGTGCCAGCGGATACCGAGCAGTTCCAGATTCATTTCGGAGAATTAGAAAAAGCAATAAATTCAAAGACAATGGCAGTATTAATTAATACGCCGAATAATCCTTCTGGTACGGTTTATTCCACGGCAACACTGCAGAAGCTTGCGGCGTTATTGGAGAAGAAACAGAAGGAATACGGGCATGATATTTTTATTATTTCGGATGAGCCGTATCGCGAAATTGTGTTTGATGGTGTCGATGCGCCGTATGTATCTACATTTTATCAAAATACGCTTTCCTGCTATTCTTTTGCCAAATCACTTTCCATTCCGGGTGAGCGTCTTGGGTATGTAGCAGCGAATCCAAAGTGTACAGATGCAGAACTGATTTCGGTAATGTGTTCGCAGATTTCAAGGGGGATCGGGCATAACTGTCCGCCGTCTATTATTCAGATTGCAGTGTCTGAAGTGCTGGGAATAACATCCGATTTATCGGTGTATGAAACAAATATGAATCTGCTTTATCAGGAATTAACAGCGCTTGGTTTTACCTGTGTAAAACCGGGGGGAACATTCTATATTTTCCCGAAGGCATTGGAGGAAGATTCGATTGCTTTCTGCCAAAAGGCATTAAAGTATGACCTTGTACTGGTGCCGGGAGATTCTTTTGGCTGTCCAGGCTACTTTAGAATGGCATATTGTATCGCAACGGAGAAGGTAGAACGATCGTTAGCCGCATTGCGTCAGTTTGCCAAGGCAGAGTATGGAATGCCAAACGGATAAAAATTAGAATGAAAAATACAAGCGGTTTGGACGGAGGGATGCGTATGGTAAACGTTGGACTGGTTTTAGAGGGCGGCGGTATGAAAGGCGTCTATACGGCGGGAGTGCTGGATTATTTTATTGAAAAAGATTTGTATTTCCAGCGCTGTTATGGTGTTTCCGCAGGTGCCTGTAATTTATGCAGTTATATTTCCAAACAAAAGAAACGTGCGTTTCGGGTAACAGTGGATTATTTGGAGGATAAAAATTATTGCAGTCTGCATAGCCTGTTTACAACAGGGGACTTGTTTAATGTGGATATGTGCTACAATAAAATACCGAATGAGTTGGATTTTTACGATTATAAGGAAGCAGCGCGATATGAAGGGGATGTGTATGCAGTTGTCACCAATATCCGCACAGGAAAGCCGGAATATATGCCGCTTCGCGAACTGCACAGAGATATTATTGCAGTGCGTGCATCCGCTTCCCTTCCGTTGTTGTCAAGAAATGTAAAAATTGGCAGTGAGTATTATTTGGATGGCGGCATATCGGATGCAGTACCAATCCGCAAGGCAGTAGCAGATGGTATTGCGGTACAGAATGCGTCAAATAGTGTAATAAAAAATGTAGTTGTGTTGACGAAAGAAGAAGGATATATTCGGAAACCAGCATCGAAGCTGAATTTAGCATTGCTGCGGCTGCGTTATAGCAAATATCCCAAAATTTACAAATTAATTGCCAACCGCCATACACGCTATAATGAAACACTGCGTTTCTTGGAGCAGGAGCAGCAGGCGGGCAGAGCGTTTGTAATCCGTCCTAAAGAGAACCATGAAATCGGCAGAATCGAAAAAGACCGCAAAAAGCTGGAAGCTTTTTACCAGTTAGGTTATCAGGACGCGAAAAATTGTTTTTCGGATTTAGTGGATTTTCTGCATAGGTGATTTGTATGAGAGAATTAAATAGTGAAATGTCACAAGAAGCAGCACCTACAAAATGGTGGCAGCAGCTAAAACCGTTCCGCCTTGCACCGAATTGGAAAATTATGTGGAACCATTTGGCAGATATTGAACCAGATGATATCGATCAGGAGAATAATGCATGGTTATGTACTTTTGTAGAAGATATAACTTATATTGTAAGAGAATATACCTACAAGGAAAATAAGAAGACTATAAAGCATACACTTGCTGTTGACTTGGGCTGGTATCCGGAAGGTGACAAGGACGGAGAGTACTGTCTTGTGGCGATTCTTGACAATAATTGGGATTGTCCAATTCTTGAAAAAAGAACACGCAGCACACAGGAGATAGCGGATACAATTGAATTGTGGCTTTTTGAAACGCTTTCAGATTGGAAATTTTCCAAAGACAATGTATAACGATATAAGGACAACCGGTAAGACTTGAGGGCTGATGTAATTGTAATAAGCTTTGACTATACAAGAGATATTATAAAATGCAACACGAAAAAAGATAGAAAAATATTTAATTTAGAAGGGTATCAATAAAAAATGTTAACAATGATAAATATTTTAAAGGCAGTGCTCTTTGGAATTGTGGAAGGAATTACAGAATGGCTTCCGGTCAGCAGTACAGGGCATATGATTATTTTGGATGAATTTATAAAGCTTGACTGCACACCGGAATTTTTGGAAATGTTTTTGGTTGTAATCCAGCTTGGTGCGATTATGGCAGTGGTTATGCTATTCTGGAATAAAATATTCCCTTTTCAGTTTCGAGATAAGTCAAAGCCTGTAATAGAGATGGATAAAATTATGCTATGGCTAAAAATAGTAGTGGCTTGTATCCCTGCCGCAGTGATTGGAATATTGTTTGATGATGTGTTTGAAGCGCTGTTTTACCATGCGATACCAGTTGCAATGGCGTTAATTGTATTCGGTGTGGCATTTATTATTGTGGAGCGGAGAAACCAGCAAGGAAACAGGCGGGCAAAAATCCAGTCTTTGCAGGAAATTACGTTTCAGACAGCGCTGCTTATCGGCATTTTTCAGTTGATTGCAGCGATTTTCCCCGGAACGTCGCGATCGGGTGCAACGATTGTTGGCGCGCTGTTAATCGGCGTATCCAGAAGCGCGGCGGCAGAATTTACATTTGTGCTCGCTGTTCCAGTTATGTTTGGCGCAAGCTTGCTCAAGCTGTTAAAGTTCGGGCTTGCATTTACCAGCGGAGAACTTGTGATATTAATTGTCGGAATGCTGGTATCTTTTGTAGTATCTGTTTTTGTGATTCAATTTTTGATGGATTATATTAAAAAACACGATTTCCAGATATTCGGCTGGTATCGGATTGTTTTGGGGGCAATTGTGCTACTGCTTGGTGCAGTGGGGGTTATTACGGTATAATATATACTGCTTAACCATTAAAATTTCCGGGTACAGCATTGTATGAAGAATCAAGTAATATGCAACGCTGTATTAGTGATTGGAGCGTGCATGGGAATTATGGATAAATTAATTATAAAAAACAATATAAGCGATTATCTGTCTGTTTCCCAATATATTAATTGGAAAGAAGCGGCGATATTGCGGCAGGCGGAATTTTTTCAGAAGCAGACAAAAGATGAAATTAGTCTGATAAAAAATATTTATGAGTTTGTCCGTGATAATATAAAACATTCTTGGGATGCGCAAGACAGAAGATGTACGAAATCAGCAACAGAGGTTTTGGAACAAAGAGTTGGTATTTGCTGGGCGAAGGCAAATCTGCTTGCAGCGCTTTTGCGTGCCTGTGATATTCCGGCGGGGATTTGTTATCAGCGTTTGACTTTGGGGGACAATCCAGAATCGGGATTTTGTATCCATGCGTTAAATGCTGTATATATAAAATCCCTGAATCCGTGAACCCCGCCTCGCATTTCCAATTCCGAAGCCAGTACTTATGCTGCTTTGTTGGGCATTTGCATAT